>NZ_JBATKE010000089.1:0-105915 GCF_049669105.1 Eudoraea sp. | reverse complement strand
CCATAATATTAAGGTCAAAACCAACATTCTGACCGACTACAAATTTGGTTTTAGTAAGGGCGACATTAAATTTTTCCAATACTTCGGCCAAAGGAATTCCATTCTCCTGGGCGAGTTCGGTGGAAATACCGTGAATTTTTTCAGCGTCATACGGAATATTGAAGCCTTCTGGCTGAATGAGGTAGTCCTGCCGGTCCAATAAATTTCCCAATGCATCGTGCAATTGCCAGGCAATTTGAATGCAACGGGGCCAATTATCCGTATCACTTACCGGAGCATCCCATCTTTTTGGCAGGCCAGTAGTTTCAGTATCAAAAATGAGGTACATATTAGTTTGGTTTCAGCTTAAAAAAAAGTAGCTAAAAATAATTAAAAACAAAATTGATAAATAGCAGAGTTGTCACGAGTTATCAACGCCAGTTCAAATATTAATTTTTAAGTTCTTTCCGGATATACATATCTTTAAAACTGCTAAAAGCCATATAAAAATGAATATTAAGATCAACGTATTAAGTTTAACAGTAATTTTTAGCGTATTGGTTTGCTTAACAGCGATACAAAAAACCCTGGGGCAAGATAAGAATAATAGGCCACCGAACTTTATCATAATTTTTGCCGACGATCTTGGTTATGGAGATCTTGGAGTTTACGGTCATCCCTCTATTCAAACCCCTAACCTGGACCAGATGGCATATGAGGGACAAAAATGGACCAATTTTTATGCGGCGGCCAGTGTTTGTACGCCCAGCAGGGCGGCATTACTTACAGGCAGATTAACCGTAAGAAGTGGCATGTCAAGTAATAAAAGAAGAGTGCTTTATCCGAATTCCAGCAAGGGGTTGCCTGCAACTGAAATCACCCTGGCTGAACAACTCAAAGAGGTGGGTTATAAAACGGCTTGCATAGGAAAATGGCATTTGGGTCATAAAGAGCAATACCTCCCTACCAACAATGGTTTTGATTATTATTATGGAATTCCATATTCCAATGACATGGATAAGGTTGTTGATATTCCCTATTGGGAGTATTGGAAGCAACCAGATGATGCGATTAAAACAAGTCATTTTAATGTTCCATTAATGCGGAATACAGAGATCATAGAACGTCCGGCAAATCAGAATACCATTACCGGCAGATATACCAATGAAACTATTTCATTTATAAAGAAAAACAAGGAAAGCCCATTCTTTATCTATTTGGCACACAACTTACCCCACATACCCTTATTTGTATCGAAAGAATTCAAAGGCAAAAGTAAGCGCGGATTATACGGAGATGTATTAGAAGAAATTGACCATGGGGTTGGTAAAATAATTGCCACCTTAAAGGAAGAAGGCCTCGAAAACAACACAATTGTTGTCTTTACTTCTGATAATGGTCCCTGGCTCAGCTTTAAGCTTAATGGGGGCAGTGCAGGTATTTTAAGAGCTGGAAAAGGAACAACATGGGAAGGCGGCATGAGGGAACCCGGAATTTTCTGGGGTCCTGGTTTAATTGAGCCCGGATTGGTAAACGGCCTTGGTTCTACGATGGATCTTTTTACTACTTTTAGTATTTTGGCAGGCGCTAAAATTCCCGAAGACAGAATAATTGATGGATACGATTTAAGTGAGACTTTGTTACATGGTGATCCAAGTCCCCGAAATAAACTTTTTTATTACAGGGGGATCGATCTTTATGCCGTACGTTTGGGAGATTATAAAGCACATTTTATTACCCAGGGAGAATATGGCGAATTTGGCAAAAAAGAGGTGCACAACCCTCCCATATTATATAATTTAAGCACTGATCCGGAAGAGCGATTTGATATAGCCCATGAAAATTCCAAGATCATAAAAGAGATAAATTTGCTTATTTCTGAGCACAAATCGAAATTGGTAATAGGCCAGGATCAGTTGGTAGAAATAGAATAAAAGGAAATAGTTTAAAAGTATTGTTGGTTTATAGAAAACACTTATATTTGCACCCCATTTTAAAGGGAAAAAATAAAGAATTAATAATCGAGGGTCGGGCACCCTACAAAATTAATGTGATATGCCAGTTAGAATTAGATTACAAAGACACGGAAAAAAAGGGAAACCATATTATTGGGTAGTTGCAGCAGATGCACGCTCAAAAAGAGATGGCAAGTTCCTTGAAAAGTTAGGGAGCTACGACCCAAATACCAATCCTGCTACCATTGAATTAAACATTGATAATTCTGTTCAATGGCTTGTAAACGGAGCTCAACCTTCGGATACTGCCAGAAGAATTTTATCTTATAAAGGTGTTTTATACAAGCATCACTTATTAGGGGGTGTTCGAAAAGGTGCTTTAACTGAAGAACAAGCAGAAGCAAAATTCAATGCCTGGGTTGAGGAAAAAGCAAAAGCTATTGCTAATAAAGAGGCCGGATTAGATAAAGAAAAGGCTGAAGCAAGAGCAAAAGCTTTGGAAGCTGAAAAAGAAGTAAACGAAAAACGAGCTTTAGCTGCTGCAGAAGCATTAAATGAAGATGCAGAAGCAGAAATAACTGAAGAAGCTATCGTTGTAACTGAAGAGGCCGCAGTTGAAGCGGAAGTAACTGAAGAAGCGAGTGCTGTTGCGAAAGAACCAGTAGCGGAAGAAGCTGTTGCCGAAGAAGTAGTAGAAGAAGCTGCTCCTGTTGTTAAGGAAGCAGTAGAAGAAGCTGCTCCTGTTGCTGAAGAAGAAGTTGCCAAAGAGGCTACTCCTGCTAAAGCAGAAGATACTGCTGCAGAAGGGGACACGGAAGAAAAGCCCGCTGCTTCCGATAAGAAAGAATAATTTTTAGAACGAGATGCAAAAGGAAGATTGTTTCTACCTGGGCAAAATCGTTTCAAAACATAGTTTTAAGGGTGAGGTACTTGTAAAACTCGATACCGATGAGCCCGGGATATACGAAAACATGGAATCAGTTTTTGTTTCAATAGGAAACAACCTGGTTCCATTTTTTATTGAAAAGTGTTACTTGCATAAATCCAATCTGCTCCGAATTCGATTGGAAGACATTTCCAGTGAGGCCGATGCAGATCGTATCATTGGATCTCATTTGTACCTCCCCTTAGAATTTCTACCCAAACTTTCCGGAAACAAATTCTATTATCACGAAATTATAGGGTTTGATGTCATCGATAGCCAACACGGAAATATTGGAGTTATTAAGGGAGTAAATGATTCTGTTTCCCAGGCTCTTTTTGAGGTAGAAAAGGATGATAAGCAATTGCTGATTCCGGTTGCCGATAATATAATTGACAAAGTAGACAGAGAAAGTAAAACGCTTTATGTAACTACCCCTGAAGGATTGGTAGACCTATATCTTTCCTGATTTTTGTGATCTAGTAAAAGGCTTATGCCTTTTCATTTTTTACTATCTTTCAATGAAACTTTGATTTAAAATAGAAATGCAAATGAAAATTGCTGCGTATCTTGGCATAGCTCTTTTGCTTGTCAGCTGTACCAAAAAGATGGAGATTAGTCCAGAAAGTTTTAAAATACATCCGGATTTTAAAATAGAGCTGGTGGCATCCGAACCTTTGGTCTTTGATCCTGTTGATTTTCAGTTTTCTCCTTCCGGAAGTGCGTATGTTTTAGAAATGCCAGGTTATCCATTAAGTGATGCTGAAAGCAGGATTGTTCTTTTAAAGGATAATAATGAGGATGGAATATTTGATGAGCGGAAGGTTTATGCGGAAAACCTTGGAGTAGCCTCTTCGTTTATGTTTTATAAAGGAGGCCTGCTGGTAGCTTCGCCACCTAATCTTATTTGGATTAATGATAAAGACCAAAATGATGAAGCCGAAGAACGTATTGTTCTTATGGATGGATTTAGTAATGAGAATTTGCAACATAATTTTAACGGTTTAACCTATGGGTTGGATAACTGGATTTATGCAGCAAATGGAGGCAACTCAGGAAGTCCTTACTTTTTATCAAAGCCTCAAACGGTTCTCAACTTAAGAGGGGGAGACCTTCGTCTGGACATGGATAATGAAATCGCTCAAAGAGTAGGTGAATCTTCAGGAGGCTTTAAACTTACCTTTGATTCTTGGGGGAGATTATATGAAACACACAACCTGGAACATGTGTCCCAATTGGTTTTTGAGGATCGATATTTTCAAGACATTCCTATTTATCCCTCTCACACTCTTACGAATATTTCTGATCATGACGAGAATGGACTGTCCAGAATATATCCAATTGGAGAACAGGACACACGCGTAAATCATCCTGAACAATCTGGATATTTTTCCGGGGCCTGTGGAATAACTTATTATGGTGGAGGAATTTTTCCGGAAAATCTGGAATCTACACTTTTAGTAGCCGATTGTGTACTTAACCTCGTACATATGGACTTACTCACCCAGAACGAATCTGTTTCTAAAGCAGTTAGGAATAGGGAGAAAGTTGAGTTTTTAGCTTCTTCAGATAGGGCTTTCAGACCGGTAAACATGTCTGTAGGTCCCGATGGGGCTCTATATGTTGTAGATATGCACAGGGTGGTTATAGAACACCCCGAATGGATCCCTGATGAGATGGAGGCAGCATTGGATATTGATGCCGGAAAAGACCAAGGTAGGATCTACCGGGTTGTTCCAATCTCCTATCATTATAATAAATCAAAGAATCTGGAAGAGGCAACAGAACAGGAACTGGTAATAGCTTTAGGAAGTAAAAATCAATGGACAAGAAAAACGGCACAGCAAATTTTGGTTACCAATAATATCATAAATGCAGTTCCTATGCTCATAGAACAATTGAAAGCTTCTGAAAATTCATTGGCCAAATTACATAGTTTGTGGACTTTGGAAGGATTGAATAGTTTGGATAATGATCATTTAAAAGATGTATTAAATGACCCTGATGATCCGGTTGTTGAGAATGCCATTAAAATCGCCGAGACAAGACTCCAGGAATCTCCGAAATTTATTGCGCAAATCCTGGACTTGACCGGCAAAGGAAATTCCAGGATTAGGATGCAGGCTGCCCTTACTTTAAGTACCATATCCGATGCTTTGTATATTTCTCATAAAGATGAAATTGCATCAGTAATTAGAACGAGTTTGCAAGAAATTAAATCAGACCAATGGAGCAAAATAGCTATGGTATTTGCTCTGAGCAGACAAGCATATGCCTTTGCAATAGAAGAATTGTTAGGTGGCAGAGTTACCTCAAAAGATCAGAAAGAGGTTATAACGGATTTAGTTAGGGTGATTGGAAAAGAAAGGGATTACCAACATATTGCCGTTTTACTTTCTACACTGCAAAAAAACGACACACCCAGGGCTTTAAAAGCTTCGTTAATTACTTCTCTTTCTGAAGGGTATGCTCAAGGACAAGGTAAGACTCTGGATAATGCACGAAAAAAAATTATCCTAAAAGAACTCATTGCCCTCGAGAATACTGATCTCGTCGAGATCATAAGAGCAACGGGCGAGTTGCGTTTGGTGATGGAAATAGAAACCTCAAAAAAAATTAATGATTTTATAGCTCAGGCACAAATAGATATCTTAAACAACCATGGTAGTATTGAAGATCAATTAGTACAACTTCAATTGATAGGTCTATCTGATTATAAACAAAGAGCCTCTTTGCTTTACAAACTATTAGATAGTAAAAGACCACTGGTTTTGCAAAGGGAATCTCTTAAACAGTTATGGGATTCCAATGAAAAGGAAGTGGCCCCCAGACTTATAGCTATGTGGCCTTCTTTAGGTCCGGAGGCCAGAAAACATGCAACAGATATTCTGTTGTACAAGTCCTTCAATCATGATGCACTTCTCACTGCCATGGAGGATGGTACGGTAAACCTCGGTGAATTTAATCTGGATCTGGAACGTAGAAGGGTAATGTTGTTTTCAGATGATGAAGACATACGAAATCGTGCCGAAGCATTATTTTCTGATAGCGGAGTTTTTCAAAGGAAGCAGGTCATAGAAGAGATGAAACCTGCTTTGGCTTTGAACGGCGATTCGTTAAAGGGCAGTAGTGTATTTGAGAATTTATGCTCAAGTTGTCATATTTATGGAAATTCGGGGAATGAAGTTGGTCCTGTTTTAACTGAAATAAGTAGAAAAAGCAAGGAGGTCTTAATCCATGAAATACTAGATCCGAATGCCACGGTAGATACAAGATATTTGAACTACAAAGTAGTCACGACTGATGGAAGTATCTATTTCGGACTTATCAGCAATGAAACAGATACAGAACTGGCTATAAAAATAGCCGGTGGGGAAGAAATTATTATTCCAAAAAATACAATTGAAGTCTTTTTGTCTACTGGTAAATCTTTAATGCCTGAAGGGCTGGAAGCTGGAATTAATAAACAACAAATGGCCGATTTGCTGGCGTTTCTTCAACAAGTGCAATAAGAACTTCAATGGACTAAAACTTAAAGTTTCGTAGTTTCCTATATAGAGTTTGTCAAATTGTTTAAATAGGATTAGATATAGAGGATTTTTAAGTAGACTTATCTCTTCTAAATCAAATGACTTTCTAAGCCAGAGACTTTTTACAATACTTCAGACACTTTCTGACTTCCTCTATAGCATTTGAACCTTCAGGGATCTCGTATTCCAACTCTATGGTAACGGGAAATTTATAATTGTTATCCCGCATTAGTTGAAGTGCCTGGGTAATTGGAGTATCGCCAGTACCCCATGGAACATTCCCTTTTCCATGCCCGGGTGTTTGACGGTCTTTAGTATGCATACTCATTATGCGGTCGTGTTTACTTTTTATAATTTCAAGCGGATCCGTATTTCCAGCTGCTACATAATGTCCTAAATCAAGATTCAATGCGTTGTACTTCGATTGTTTCAATGCCGTATCCCAAAAAGTGGGTGTTTGCTGTTCGTGACCATGGTAGGCTACAAAAATACCGTGTTTTTTAGCCATATCTCCCAGTTTTTGGGTATGGGCATCATCTCCCGGGTGTTCCAGCGTAACATGACTAGCCCCCAAGGTTTTAGCTGCCCGCATGCCCCAATCTATTTCAGCATCAGTATTGTCCTTGCCAAAGGCCCTGGGTTTAAAAGCATATATGGTAACCCCTGCATCATTGTACATCTTTCTTAGTTCGGCAAATTTATCCATGGATACTGTTGAACGCCATTGGGCAACTGTTTTGTTATATGCCGCCATTTTTTGCTGCATTTCTGTCATTTCTTTTTGTTGCTCATCACTCAAAACGTCCCCATTCCTTTTAGAACTCATAAGTGTATAATAACGACGCCGGTCTACAGTATTTTCCGGTTTCCCTGCATAAGATTCGGCCGGATCTCCCATAAGTTCAATGGCACTTATTCCGCAATCCAAAATATATTTTAAAGTGGCCTCGGCACTTTGATCGGGCATACTCCTAAAAGAATAAGTGATTACACCAATCTGTACGCCGTTTATTATTGAATTTGGCTTGTTGTTGTTTTTTAGTATTGAAGGAGCCGCAAAAAGTGAAGGACCCGCAATGGCCGTTGCGGCGGCAAAACTTGCCGAAGTACCAATAAACCTTCTCCTGCTAAAATTACTTTTGTTATTTTCCATAATGTTGTTTGTTAGGTGTTCCTTTAGTTTAGCAACTTCTCATTTTGAAGCAAACCGAATATTTTCATTTGTCGCATAGACCACGGAATTTCTCCTTCTTCCTCAATATCATCAGTTAAGATAATACGTAAGAATTTGGTTTTATTTGGTTCAAAAGATAGTATTGTATCCGCACTATCGGATTTTCCTGTTTTGATGGTATTCCAATTGGACCCATCCGAGGAAACTTGTAATTCATAGGATCTGGGATAGCTCTGGAACGGAGGTATACGGTCACGATAATTTCCCCGACGTTTAGGAGGCGAATTAAAATGGATTTCCGTGATAGTCTGGGCTTCCGGAAATTCGATTTGAAACCACATTCCCTTTTTCTGTGTTTCCCCTGTGGTCCATCCTTCAAAATTAAACCCACTGGAAGGGGAGTCTGTTCCGCCTATTCTTGTTGGGGCTGTGTGACTTGCAGTTACTTTCCAGCGGTCAGATGGGACAATATTTTGGGGTACGGATGACAATAGTTCGTGATATTGGTAAGGCCCTATTTTTGCTTTGCTTTTTAAGCGCACCTCAGAAACCTGTTCGGGTGAGATTATTGAAGCTTCATTGGTCAAATTCAAGCGAATGTAGCTTGCAATATCAGCGATCCAGCCATCGGACTGATCGCCCATTCCCACCATGATACTTCCGGGATAAGTCTGACCATCTAAAGGTCCTTCCAATCCATGCAGGAGTGTTTTTATAACATATTCAGGATGCGACTGAACTCTCGGAGACCCGGTCAGAGGCGGTGCCATAACTGTTCCGTTCCCTAAAGGGGTGCCCGTGCCATCGAGACCATGGCACTGCACGCATAGTTCATTAAAAATGATGGAACCCCTTTCCATAGCCTCCTGTTGAGAGGCTGTTAATTCCGGACCCTTATCAATCATCCAACCCCTAATTTCTGCTGGATTCAGGATTTGTTCTCCTAATACCTGTATCCCTTTGGCACTGTTCGATGCCATCAATTTGGTAACGTCATCGCGTAAAGATGGTATTTTTAGCAGGTTAGCAGTGAGCATGGCCTGCATGGCAACATCTGTATTTGTGTCTTTCATCAACAGGCTATAGTTTTTTGCCAATTGCTTGTCACCGTCTTTATATAATGATTCACTTACGCGAATTGCCTGTATTCTCATGCGAGGATTTTGGTCTTTTAGCAATTGACCGACCAACACTTTATCCAGTGCACCTAAACCTTCCAAACTCCACAGTGCATGAAAACGTGCTAAAAGGTTTTTGCTTTCTCTTACCATTTTTTCAAGCTCAGGCACCACACTTCTATCTTTGGACAAAACAATCAATTGCTGGGCCTTATCTCTCCACCAACCATTAGGGTGTTCCAGATGCCTGACCAAATCTGCCGGACTTTCATCAAACATTCGGGGCTGTGTTTTGTCGCGTTCATTTCCCTCATGGGTAATGCGCCAAATCCGCCCTAAACCTACTACTTTATCTAATTGGTACTGTTCTATTTTAGTTCTGAGATAGGTGCCTTTTTGTGCCCATTGACCTTCCTGAATGATACCATGGTACATGTCCGCAACATATAGGGTTCCATCTGGGGCGGTTACCATATCCACAGGTCTAAAAAGAGGATCTGTGCTGCGCAGGAATTCTGACTTATCTTGCTGATAAACATTATGCAGTGTTGTTAGTCCCTCGCTAACTACCGGTTTAATCTGTCGGACTATCCGGGCCACAGGCTCCCCATAAAACAGTTGACCGTATAACTCCCTGGGCAAACGGTCTCCTCGGTAAATGTCATTACCTGCAGACCCGGTCACCCTGTTCAAAGAGCCATCGGGTTGGCGAACCTCATCCATACCACCCTGCATATCGGCAATTTTTACCGGGGCACCCCAAGGTACCTCGAAGCCTTCTGCAAATTGATTTTCCACATTGAAAGTTCCATAGTGAATAGGGAATTGAAAATAGGAAGGTACACCGCTGGCGCCCCCTTGAAACCATAGCTTACCATCGTCATCATGGGTAATGCCCCATTGGGCACGGTTGTACCCCGTTTTCTCACGAATTACCCCACCTGGAGTTTCTTTTACCCTGAATGCATTCACCGTGCTGTAAAGCCAATTGTCCATACCCCAATACATAAAAGCCTGCTGATGTTCCACATTTCCGGAGCGGCCATATTTATTGGTAAAAAATTCCTTTTTGTCTGCTACACCATCCCCATCGGTATCGGAATATTTATAAACATTATCAGCATCAGACTCCATTGTTAAGATACAATCTTTCCCATAGGGCAACACAAATCTTGGGAAGATAAGGCTGTCCAGAAAAGTGGTTCCGGTTTCATAGACTCCATCGTTATTTTTATCTTCCCAGCGCGATATTCTGCTAACTGGCTCCAGGGTTCCGTCAGAATCAGCGGTCAGCATATAGGTTCGCAATTCCAATACGTACATCCGTCCGTTTCCATCGAAGGAAATGGCTCCTGGCTGTTCTATCTGAGGTTCTGTGAGTACATAGTCGATATGATACCCTTCCGGTAACAGAAACTGTTTAGCCTCCTCAGCCGGGTATGAAGGTTTTACAGGCGACTTGGGATCCAAATCTACCCCTTTCCAATCCGGTGCTTCGGGATCAGCATCTTCCGGCAAAGAAATTATAGGCAGACTATCTGTCATAGACCCTATTACTTTCGCAACATTATCGGGCCCCTCTTCTTTTGGGGCACATCCGGAGATAAAGCAAATATTTAAGGTAAGAAAGAATAGCAATACACCAAAGAAGTTGGCATTTACATTAAAATCCAAACGGTGATGAGGCATATTTTCAGATTTAAAGATTGAAAATATGAAAAATTAATTAAATTGACTCTCAGGAACTTTTTATTCATTAAAGACGAATATACAACGCAGGAAGCATTATGATCCAACATTCCGTTATTTTTAAATTGAAACACGCCAAGGGTTCCAAAGCAGAAAAACGCTTTATGGAAGCGGTCATGCGCTTGGCCTCAATTCCAGGGGTATTAAACTTTAAACGATTTCGACAAACCAGTAAAAAAAACACTTTTGACTATGGTCTGGTCATGGAGTTTGAATCGACTATGGAATATGAGGCCTATAACCAACATTCGGAGCACCAGGGATTCATTAGGGATTATTGGATGGATGGCGTTGACGATTTTCTTGAAATTGATTATGAGCCATTATCTTGATTATCTAAATGGTCTTTACCATCGGTTCAACATAAACCTATTGATACCCACATTATAATTGTTAATTTTATGGCAAGTTATGTTCAGAAATAGGCTAACCCTACTTTGTATTGTCTGCGTGCTTTCTTGTAAGAATAATAACGTAGAACCCACTTCAAAGAGGGCCGCCCCACCTAATATTGTGCTTATTTTCACGGACGATCAGGGGTATCAGGATGTTGGCGCTTTCGGAGCTGATGACATTTTAACACCCAACCTGGATCATATGGCAGGTGAAGGCATTATGTTAAGTAGTTTTTATGCTGCCCAGGCAGTTTGCTCGGCCTCAAGGGCGGGGCTGTTAACCGGTTGTTATCCAAATCGCATAGGAATCCATAATGCCTTTATGCCCGATAGCAAAATCGGGCTTAATGCTTCTGAAACCACCATAGCAGAAATGCTTAAAGCAAAGGGATATTCCACCGGTATTTTTGGGAAATGGCATTTAGGGGATCATCCGGATTTTTTACCAACCAAGCACGGTTTTGATGAGTATTTTGGTATTCCCTATTCCAACGATATGTGGCCTCTGCATCCCCAACAGGGTCCGGTTTTTAATTTTGGACCTTTACCATTATATGAGAACGAAACTATAATAGACACCTTAACTAATCAGTCTCAATTAACCACACAAATCACGGAGAGAAGCGTAAATTTTATAAACAGGAATAAAGATCATCCCTTCTTCCTGTATGTGCCCCATCCGCAACCCCACGTGCCCTTGTTTGTCTCCGAAAAGTTTAAAGGCAAGTCGGGAAGAGGATTATATGGCGATGTTATAATGGAGATTGATTGGTCTGTAGGACAGATTTTAAATGCTTTAAAAGTGAATGATCTGGATGAGAATACGGTAGTTATCTTCACTTCAGATAATGGTCCCTGGTTATCATACGGGAATCATGCGGGAAGTGCTTTGCCATTTCGAGAAGGAAAAGGTACGGCCTGGGAAGGGGGTCATAGAGAACCATTTATAATAAGATACCCCAATGGGTTAAAAGGAGGCCGGAATATTGATACCCCAGTTATGGCTATAGATATTTTACCTACGCTGGCCGAAATAACAGGTTCTGCATTACCTGATGGTATTATCGACGGTAAAAGTGTCTGGAAATTGCTTAATGGGGATAGTAAAGAAAGCCCCCAGGAGGCTTATTATTTTTATTACAGAGTGAATGAACTTCACGGGGTCAGGTATGATAAATGGAAACTTTATTTCCCTCATAATTATAGAACAATGGAAGGTCAACAGCCAGGCAAGGATGGTCTGCCCGGTGATTATGTGTATTTAGATTTAAAAGAAATTGAACTCTATGATCTTTCGGTTGACTTAGGTGAAACCACAAACGTAGCAGGCAAATATCCTGAAGTAGTCGAAAAAATTAAACAACTGGCAGATACGATGCGAAATAAATTAGGAGATTCGTTGAGCGAAATGGAAGGAACGGAAAATAGACTGGCGGGCACAATTGAATGAATAAACCTTTTAAATTTAAGCAATTCACTGTAAATCAGGATCTCTGTGCCATGAAGATTGGTACAGATGGTGTTTTGTTAGGTGCCTGGGCCAATATTTCTAATTTCCCGGAATCAATTTTGGATATTGGTGCAGGTACGGGCGTCATCGCGTTAATGCTGGCTCAAAGAAGCAAAGCAGATATAATAGACGCCATTGAAATAGATGCGGATGCTTTTGAACAATGCGTTGAGAATTTCGAGGCTTCTCCCTGGGCAGATAGGCTGTTTTGTTACCACGCCTCTCTGGGCGAATTTCTTGATGAGGTTGATGATAAATATGATCTGATTATTTCTAACCCCCCTTTTTATTCTGAAGATGTATCCAGTGGTGATGGTGCCCGCGATTTGGCAAGGCAGAATAGCTCTCTTCCTTTTAATTTTCTCCTCAAAGGAGTAGTAAAATTACTATCAAAAAATGGCATATTCACGATAATTATCCCTTTTAAGGAGGAAAAGGAAATATTGAAAGAAGCGGCAAATATTGGGCTTTATCCGGGACGTTTGTTACGAGTAAAAGGCCATCTTGAATCTGAGGTTAAAAGAAGTCTATTGGAATTCCATTTGAAAAAAACCCCGGTATTGAAAAGTGAGCTTACCCTCGAAAAAGCACGACATCAGTATACTGAAGAGTATATAAATCTAACAAAAGATTTCTACCTGAAGATGTAAAAATTAGTCTCTACGGTAGATTGGCCTGGTTAGGCAGGTAGGTCCACCCCCGCCTTTATAACTGATTTCTTCTCCCTTATAAGTATAAACGGTACATCCTGCCTTTTTTAAGGCATTTTCAGTAAGCGGATTTCCGGCTACCATTATGCATTCCCGTGCGTCGGTAGCCAGCACATTGCATCCCATGGATTCGAATTCTTGTTCCGGCACCTCTACAAGGGTAAAGCCACGATGAAGTAGTTCATTTCTGAATGAAATGGGCATTAAGGGGGAATAAACAACTGCGAGATCTTTATCAACCGGACTTAAAATAGACATTAAATGAAATACATCGGTAGCGCCTTTGTAATGAGGAAGTTCCGCCACCAATACTTCAATTTTATGAGGAGCCAGTAGTTCTTTTAGCTGTGCAATGCCTGATGAATTAGTGCGATATGTATGCCCAACGGCCAAAGTGTTTTTATCTAACCAGGCCACGTCACCTCCCTCAAGAGTACCGGGAGCTTTTATGGTTCCCAGAATTGGAATATTATTAGCTTCAAAGTATTTCATTTGTGCTGCAGGTTCCATAGCCCTTGCCTGCTTGCCCATATTGCAAATAATCATTCCGTAATCTGTGGCTATGCTGGCATCCCGGCAATAGATGGAATCTATAGTAGCAGAATCAGATTTGGGGAAGCAACTTATATGGGGTGCTTTTTCGGTAAGTAAATTTTTGAAGGCCTTATATTCCTCTTTTGCCCTGGTCAGATCCGGTTTGGAAAGGTAATTAAGGGCAGTCCATTCATTTTTTAGCTTCTCCTCATTAATAAATGCTTCCTCCACGGTTTTGATGACAACGAATTCCAATTTTTTGTACTCAGATTGACAGGTATATTGCATCGAATTATTACTATTATTATGTGGAATCTTTATTTCTCCATTTCACGAATACATAAAAGGGTATTCCGACCATCAACAAAATAAATCCCCAAAACACCGCCTTTTCACCTGCCCCGAAAATGGCCCAAAGAGAGTAAGAAAAAGCCAAACTACCCATACCATATATTCCCAACCATGGTTGTGAGGGTAGCTTTTTCTCTAAAAGGATACTTACATAGGCCGCGGCGGTAAAGAGATAAGGAACCAAAGCAGTCAAGGTGCCCAGTAAAATTAGAAACCTGAATTGCTCTACCAGGCCTTCGGTATAATTCATTAGCATTACCCCAGAGGCCAAGGCACTGCCGATCAGCATTCCATAAACAGGGACACCCCGTTTGTTTTCCTTTTTAAAAATTCCTGGAAAGAGTTTATCCTTTGCGGTCGCCCTTGGTAATTGACCAACAATTAAGATCCATCCGTTAAGGGCTCCAAAGGCAGCAATTGCTGCTCCACCAGCAACCAGTTCACGTCCTAATTTCCCGGTCATAATCCCCATGGCATCGGCGAATGGTGCTGGCGACACCGCAAGTTCCTTAAGTGGAACCATCCCCATGACCGACATTGTTCCCAATATATAAACCAAAGTGGTTATAATTGTTCCCAACATGGTAGCCCTTGGAATGGTTTTTCCGGGGTCTTTTACGTTATCTGCAGGAATAGTTGCACTCTCAAATCCCAGAAAAGCATAGAGGGTCATAGTTGAAGTTATAGCTATGGCTTCAAAACTTGATGAATCACTTACATTGAAAGGTATAAAGTTGTCAATATTAAAAAAGAAAAAGCCCCCAACAATAATCATTAGTAAAGGGGTTAGTTTAAGTAAGGTCGTTACAACCTGTATTTTTCCGGATTCCCTGACTCCTCTCGAGTTTACCCAGGTTAGCAACCAAATAGCACCTAGGCCGGTCAAGACCGAAGCGATCGAATTTTCCTCTAACATCGGTAACAACACTGTTAAAGCACTTACAAAGGCAATGGCCATTACTGCCATACCAACCCAAATGGAAATCCAATATCCCCAGGCCACCAAAAATCCGGCAAAGTCCCCGAACCCGGCTCTTGTATAAGCATAGGGTCCCCCACTTTTATTGAGGAACAATTTACTGAGCTTACTGAAAACCAACGCCAATACAAGAGTACCTGCTGAAGAAGCCAGCCATCCAACAATACTGATTCCTCCATAGGCTGCAAGAGCGGCAGGCATTAGAAAAACACCTGCACCAATCATATTTCCAATTACCAGGGACGTACTCATCCATAGCCCAAGTTTTTTTTTATTCTTGCTTTGGTTCATTGGTTTTGGCTGGTTCTGAAAAGAATTATATATTTTTAAATGTACAAATTAAATTAATCGTGAAGGAAAAATTTAAAATAGACCCTGATATAACTAAGGCAGAAACTTTACCCGCTTCTTTTTATCGCAATCCTGAATTTTTTGCAGCTGTGAAGGAACGTATTTTTTACAGGTCCTGGCAATGGATTGGCCATGAGGGTTTAGTGGATAGTGTGGAAAACGTATATCCATTTATTTTACTTGATGACTTCTTAACAGAACCCATGCTTTTAACCCGGGATAAGGAAGACAGGATTTCCTGTCTTACAAATGTGTGCACACATCGCGGGAATTTGGTTGTTGAAAGTGCCAAGACTGCTAAAAAACTGATTTGTGGTTACCATGGACGGAGCTTTAATCTACATGGTAAAATGGAGCATATGCCGGAATTTGAAGATGTTGCGAATTTTCCCAGGCCATGTGACAACCTCCATGAATTTCAAATACGCAATTGGGGTCCATTTTTATTTGTAGGACTCAAACCTGCTTTTGAGCTACAAAAAGTATTGGACGACATGAATGAAAGGGTAGGATTTATGCCTTTGCAGGAGTTCATTCTGGATGAAAAGCGCGGAAAGGACTATTTTATTGATGCAAATTGGGCGCTTTACTGCGATAATTATTTAGAGGGTTTTCATATTCCTTTTGTACATGAGGACCTGAATGCAGTTTTAGATTACGGAAATTATGATACTGTTCTATATGACCATATGAATTTACAGATAGGCTATGCTGAAGGTACGGAGGAAGTCTTTGATCTTCCGGAAGGCCATCCAGACTTTGGGAAGAAGATAGCGGCTTATTATTATTGGGTATTTCCGAATATGATGTTCAATTTTTATCCCTGGGGTGTTTCAGTGAATTTGGTCCAACCCCTTGAAATGAACAAAACCAAAGTGTCTTTTTACAGTTACGTCTACGACCCGTCCAAACTCGAAAAAGGAGCAGGTTCGCAATTAGACAAGGTAGAAATGGAAGATGAAGCCGTGGTTGAAGGAGTACAAAAAGGCATACGTTCGCATTTTTACAAAGCCGGCAGATTTTCGCCAACACGCGAAAAAGGAGTACATCATTTTCATCGCCTTTTAGCAGAATTTATCAATTCATAAATCTTCATTTCGGAGCTATTTATTGTTATAAAATGTCCTATCAGGGCATTGGTTTGTTATATTCCTTTAACTACCTTTGACAAAAATTTTACGCATGAGGCCAGACTTATTTGAAGCACCGGACTACTATAACCTTGATGAGCTTTTAAGTGAAGAACACAAGCTAGTGCGGGATGCCGCCCGTCAGTGGGTAAAACGTGATATCACTCCTATAATTGAGGAATTTGCACAAAAAGCGGAATTCCCTAAGCAAATTATAGGCGGACTTGCAGAAATTGGAGCCTTTGGGCCCTACATTCCTGTAGAGTATGGTGGAGCCGGGCTGGATCAGATAAGTTACGGACTTATTATGCAGGAAATTGAACGCGGAGACAGCGGGGTTCGTTCTACTGCTTCAGTTCAATCTTCTTTGGTAATGTACCCCATATTTGCGTATGGGACAGAAGAACAAAGGAAAAAATACTTACCTAAACTGGCTACCGGAGAATATATGGGTTGCTTTGGTTTGACCGAACCCGACCACGGATCTAACCCTAGTGGAATGGTTACCAATTTTAAAGATAAAGGAGACCATTTTTTATTGAATGGAGCCAAGCTTTGGATCTCAAATTCCCCATTTGCAGATATTGCGGTTGTTTGGGCTAAAAATGAAGAGGGAAGAATTCACGGATTAATTGTGGAAAGGGGAATGGAAGGTTTTTCAACTCCGGAAACCCATAATAAATGGTCACTGAGGGCTTCTGCAACCGGCGAATTAATATTTGATAATGTTAGAGTTCCTAAAGAAAACCTGTTACCCGGCAAAAATGGGTTGGGAGCTCCTTTAGGTTGTTTGGACTCCGCCCGATACGGCATTGCCTGGGGTGCTATTGGAGCCGCAATGGATTGTTATGATACTGCGCTTCGTTATGCCAAGGAAAGAATCCAATTTGGAAAACCCATCGCGGCAACTCAATTGCAGCAAAAGAAATTAGCGGAGATGATAACCGAAATAACCAAGGCTCAGCTTCTGGCATTCCGTCTGGGGCAATTAAAAAATGAAGGGAGAGCCACCACAGCACAAATTTCTATGGCTAAGCGCAACAATGTTGAAATGGCTATTAAAATAGCCCGAGAAGCGAGGCAGGTTCTGGGGGGTATGGGAATAACAGGAGAATATAGTATCATGCGCCATATGATGAACCTGGAAAGTGTAATCACCTATGAAGGGACGCACGATATTCACTTGCTAATTACAGGTGCGGATATTACAGGCCATAATGCCTTTAAATAAACCCCGGGCTTTAAAATTTCTTAGTTATTACTTCCTGCATGTAATCCATATGCTCTGTGGCTTTTTTAGTAAAGGCAAACAGGCTAAGGCACCGATCCAGATTCTGGGTTTCATAAGTCACTTTATAGTAGATATTTCCTAGTAAATAATCCGTTAACGCCCTGATTCCATGTATAAAAGGCATTAATTTAACACCAAAAGACAAATACTGAATTTCTGCTTTAGTCAGGAAATCAGAATTCTGGCTCAGGCCATCAATAAAAGCTTCGAAGAGCCCTTTGTTAAATGTTATTTTACTGAGATCTTTTTCGTCTTCGTCCACAGTATTGACTATAGTACGCACAGCATCACCAAAATCGAAAAGAAAATATCCTTTCATTAAAGTATCAAGATCTATAAGGCATAAAGCTCTTTTATCCTTTTTATCAAAAAGAATATTATTTAGTTTGGTATCATTATGACAAATTCTAAGAGGTAAGTTCCCGGGATCATAAAAAGCGAGTTCATCAAGGGTCATTTTTGCAAAAAGAATCGCTTTCTCTGCATCCTTTAATTTGTCAGGTGTTGCAGTTTCCGCGGCTTCTTCAAACTGTTGCGCACGAAATGAAAGATCATGAAAACCGGGGATGGTGTCCTGGAAGATATCGAGAGGAGCCTCCTGCAGAAGGGAATGGAATTTACCAATAATTTTGCCTGCTTCTAAGGCGATGCCCTCATCTTGTGTAGTATCAAAAGCAATACTACCGGGAACCATTGTAAACATTCGCCAGCAGTCACTTTTATTTATTTTCAAATAAGGCTTGTCATCAATGGTCCTTATCAGGGATATTTGGTGGTAGTTTTTATCCTTTAAATAAGGCAGTGCATGATGGATGTTCTGCATTAATAAGTCAATATTGCTAAAGACCTGTGCGTTAAGCCGTTGTAAAATATAAAAAGGTTCACCATCCTGGAGGAGAGCGAAAGTGTCATTGATATACCCTTGACTTATGGGCTGTATTTTATAGTCTTTTCTCTCAATGGAAAAATAAGGCAAAACAGCGTTGGGGCCATTGCTATCCATTGATATATGGTCTATGCAGGTTCAACAGGCCATAGTGGCGTTCTGTATTCTCCATTATCTGTCATGTCCTGTAATTCTTTCATAGCTTTTTCCTTATCATCGGCATAGGTTATTCCAAACCATTTGCTGTCTGAAGGTATTACTGCAACGCTTACTTCGTTTTGTTCTAGCATTTTCTGAATAACAAAAGGAATATATACTTCACCTCCGACAATGTTTTCATCATTCTCCAGAAATATTCGCAGATCATGTTCGATATGGTCGAAAATAGTAGGATTACAAACCCAAAAATTCATGCTCACCAATTCATCCCCACTAAAGTGAAGTCCGGAATCCATATCTGTGAGCCCGCCGTTCATTTTTTGAATTTTAGTGCGTTCCACTACCGAATGCAATTTGTTACCATCTCTTTTGCAAACTCCTCTGGAAACGGAACCATATTCGGAAAGGGTATCCTCAAGGGTATAAGCTACCAAGGCATATGCATCTTTGTTCTCTCTTGTTTTGATGAAATTGGATGCATTTTTATATGCTCCCTTTCCATAGTAGTCGTCTGCATTTATAATTGCAAAGGGATTTTTAATGACATGTCTGGCAGTCCAAACAGCATGCGCAGTTCCCCAGGGTTTACCTCTTTCTCCATTAAAACCAGTTCCGTCAGGCAGGTCTGTAAGTTCCTGTGATAGGACATCGAGTTTTATATGTTTGGGTAATTTTGGAGACAAGTAATTCTTTAAAAAATCAACATTGTCCTTTTGAGTAATTACAACTATATGATTAAATCCATTATCTAAAGCATCGTATATACTGAATTCCATAAGAAACTCATCTTTGGGCCCCAAGCCGTCAAACTGCTTAAGTTTTCCATATCGGCTGCCTCTTCCGGCTGCCATAAGTAAAAGTGTCATAATTCTATTGTTATGGCGGCAAAAATAAGTTTTTATAACGGGAATCGTAAACTGGATTAAGATTTTACCTAAAATTAAAACTGATTTATGTCATATTATATTGAACTTAAAACAAATAGATTTGTTGAAAACACTTTTTCTGATGGGCAACTTAGTACGCAAATACAATATCCCGGGTCCTCGTTATACCAGTTATCCTACAGTTCCCTATTGGAATATGGATACATTTTCGGGAAAAGCCTGGAAAGCTACGATAAAGAGAAGTTTTGATGAAAGCAATGCCACCGAGGGTATCAGTCTTTATATTCATTTGCCATTTTGTGAACAAATGTGCACGTTTTGCGGGTGTCATAAGCGTATTACTAAAAGACATGAGGTTGAAAAACCTTATATAAGCACCTTATTAAAGGAGTGGAGTTTATATTGCGAACTTTTTGATACAAAGCCCAAAATTAAGGAATTACATTTGGGAGGAGGTACCCCGACTTTTTTTTCTCCCGATCACCTTAAAGTATTAATTAACGGAATATTTAGGTTTGCGGAAAAAGCAGAAAATTATGAATTTAGTTTTGAAGGGCACCCCAATAATACGACCAAGACTCATTTACAAATGTTATTTGATCTGGGGTTTAGAAGGGTGAGTTTTGGTGTGCAAGATTATAACGATACCGTGCAAAAAGCAATTCACCGTATTCAGTCTTTTGAAAAGGTAAGAGATGTTACGGAATGGTCTCGTGAAATTGGATTTACCTCTGTGGGCCACGATTTAATTTTTGGACTCCCACATCAAACGCTGGAACATGTTAAGGATACTATTTTAAAAACCAAATTGTTAATGCCTGATCGTTTGGCATTTTATAGTTATGCCCATGTGCCCTGGCTTAAAGGGAACGGTCAAAGAGGATACAATGATAAAGATCTGCCTACCGCAGAAGAAAAGCGTAATCAGTATGAGAGTGGAAAAGCTTTATTAGCTGAGGTGGGTTACCACGAAATAGGAATGGATCATTTTGCTCTGGAAAGTGATTCCCTGTACATTGCTATGGTCTCTGGAAAACTTCATAGAAATTTTATGGGTTATACTGCCTCCAAAACGCAACTGATGATTGGCCTTGGAGTTTCTAGTATTGGCGACAGCTGGTATAGCTTTGCACAGAATGTTAAAAGCCTGGAGGAATATGAACACCTGGTAGGAAATAATATCATCCCTATTTACAGAGGCCATATTTTGACAGATGAAGATCAATTTATAAGAAGGCATATATTGAATTTAATGTGTAGATTTGAGTCAAGTTGGGATCAGGAAAGTGAAAATTCCGAACTTTTAGAGCAGATCTTGACAAGGCTAAGGGAAATGGAAAAAGACGAATTAGTTGAAATTAGCGTTAATAAAGTTAGAGTTACTGAAAAGGGAAGACCCTTTATAAGAAACATATGTATGGCATTTGATGTGTTATTACATAGGAAAGCCCCTGAAACCAGGCTGTTTTCCATGACTATTTAATAGTGTTTAATTTACCTTAAAATCTAAGACAATGAAAACAATCATAGTACCTGTTGACTTCTCCGAGCAGTCGGAAAACGCTTTAAAAGTTGCGGCCTCCCTATCTAAAAAACACGGGGCTGAAATTATTGCACTTCATATGCTGGAATTAAATGAAGCAATGATTTCATCTTCGGAAGGATTTCATCCTGAACAAACCGTGTTTCTCATTAAAATGGCTGAAAAACGAATTAAAGAGTTTTTAGACAAACCTTACCTGAAGGATGTAAAAAAAGTAACTCCTATTATAAAGCATTTCAAAGTATTTAGTGAAGTAAATGATATTGCCGAAAAACATGGGGCCGATATGATTATCATGGGATCTCATGGCAGTGATGGGCTTAAAGAAATATTTGTAGGTTCCAATGCCGAAAAAGTAGTGAGAAATTCTGAAATTCCGGTTCTGGTGATTAAAGATGAATTGGAAGATTTCAAGGCTGAAAACTTTGTATTTGCCTGTGCATTTAAAGACGAAAGTCTTCTTGCATTTCGAAAAGCCAAGGATTTTGCAGATAAATTATCAGCAAAACTGCATTTGGTCTATATAAATACTCCGGGAGACAATTTTTTAAGTACTCAGGATGCTTATGAAAAAGTAAACAAGTATTTGCAAAAGGCTGGTGCTGGTAAGGAAGTGAATATATATAATGATTATAGCGTAGAGAAGGGTGTTTTAAATTTTAGCGAAAGTATCCATGCCGATGTAATTGGAATCCCTACTCATGGCAGAAAAGGGCTATCACATTTCTTTATGGGTAGTATTGGAGAGGATATTACCAATCATTCCAAAATTCCTGTAATCACATTCAAAATATAGTTTTAGGTTGATTAATTAATTGATATGATAAAGGGGAATCCAAAAAGATTCCCCTTTATTTATTTATAAATACATCAAACCAACGAGACTTCTTAGTGCACCCTAAAATTGTCTGAGAAGCAGAACTAATGGATCAAATTCTTTCATAGTTTTCCGGAAATCGTAAACTTGTCTGTCCCTATCCATGGATAAATAGTTATTCTTTAAAAGGCCGTCATGGTCTTTGTTTACTAATTTTTTTTGGTTATCTTAATTTCCTTAAATTTCCATATAACCTTTTAAGTACTAACCAATTATGAAAGCCTGTTTTTTATATTTCTCGCTGGTGTTTTATTTATTTATAAACTCAACTTTGATTGCCCAGACCATGACCAGGGAACAAATGATTGAATATACTTCTGACTGGACGGGGGGTCGATTTGAGGATGGTAGGCCAAAAATACCGGATAGTTACCTGGAACGCGCAAAGAATATCTCCATTGAAGAAGCCTGGGGCGCAATGAGAGGTCAGGGCTATTACAATCAATTTGAAGGTGATTGGATAATGATACATGAAGATATGCCAATGACCGGCCGAGCATTAACAGCTCAATACATGCCGACCAGGCCGGATATCAATGACATAATAACAAAAAAAGGTGCAGCAGAAGGGAGAATAGGGGCATCCAATTCCTGGCCAATTGATGCATTACAGCAGGGAGATATTTACGTTGCTGATGGATTCGGAAAGATAATTGATGGCACCCTTATTGGCGATAATCTCGGTAATGCCATTTATGCAAATTCTGGGAATGGGGTGGTCTTTGACGGTTCTTTAAGGGATCTGGAAGGCTTAGAACGCATTGAAGGGTTTAATGCATTTGTAAGGGGCTGGGATCCATCTTATATAAAGGATATGATGCTTACAGGTTTAAATACTCCAATAAGAATAGGCAGGGCTACGGTAATGCCGGGCGATTTGGTTCTGGCTAAACGGGAGGGTGTTATTTTTATTCCTGCCCACTTGGTGGAGCAGGTCATTACACAAGCAGAATTTGTTGCATTAAAAGATGAATTTGGTCATCTGAGACTCAAACAAGCAAAGTATACACCAGGTGAAATTGATACAAAATGGACAGAAGCGATCAAAACTGATTTTCTGAACTGGATTGAAGAAAATCAGGATAAACTACCAATGAGTAAAGAAGAGCTTGCTAATTACTTAAAAACCAGGACATGGTAAGTCTTTTAAATTTTTATTTTAATAACCTTTCAAACCCCTCTAAATATGTACACCAATAAAAAAGAAAACCCCGGGGATAAGGAAATGCAAAATGATACTAAAGGCAGGCGTTCTTTTATAAAGAAAGTAGGTTTGGGCGGATTAAGTCTGGCAGGATTAACGGCAGCTTCAGCCAATGAGCAGCTTTCCTATGTATCCCAAAATGTAAATAGGAACTCAAGTCCGTCTACCCTGAAAATTACAGATATGCGTATTGCCGAAATTGGAGGAGATGTTGCATTCAGGACTCCAATAGTAAGGATTTATACAAACCAGGGTATTGTGGGGCATGGAGATGTTCGAGATGGCGCAGCAAAAGAATATGCTTTGTTTTTAAAAAGTAGGATTTTAGGGGAAAACCCTTGCAATGTGGAACGCTTGTTTGGAATTATAAAACAATTTGGGTTTCACGGGCGTCAGGGAGGTGGAGTATCAGCTGTGGAAATGGCGCTTTGGGATCTTGCCGGGAAAGCCTATAATGTCCCGGTTTACCAAATGCTGGGAGGGAAGTACAGGGATAAAGTTAGGCTATATTGTGATACAACAGTTTCCAAAGATGCCAATGAATATGCCAATAGAATGCAGGCCAGAATTGATCAGGGGTATACGGCACTTAAGATGGATATTGGCGTTAACCTAATTAAAGACATCCCCGGAGCAATTATCAATTCTCCGGATGCGGACTATAATCCTTATCGCTATGAATACCGGTCCTATAATTTAACCAAACATCCATTCACCCGGGTTCAGATCACTGATAAGGGTATAGATTTATTAATGGAGTACCTTGATGTAATGCGTTCTAAAATAGGTTATGACATTCCAATGGGCACGGATCATTGGGGTCATTTTGGGGTGAACGAGGCTATCAAAATTGCCAGGGCAACAGAACCTTATAATTTGGCTTATATAGAAGATATTATCCCATGGCAATACACAGAACAATGGAAAGAAATTACGCAATCTTCCACCACGCCTACCCAAACCGGGGAAGATATTTACCGCCTCGAGGGAGGCTTTGAAGAACTTATCAAAACCAGATCTGTAGATATTGTCCATCCCGACCCAAATACTGCAGGGGGCATATTAGAAACCAAAAAAATAGGTGATTTTGCTTCAAGACATGGAATTGGTTTTATGCATCATCATGCAGCGGGCCCCGTATCTTTTATTGGATGTGTACACAGTGCTGCAGCCACGGAAAATTTTATGTGGCTGGAACACCATGCAGTGGATAAAAACGACTGGGAGAACTTGGTTACTGGATTCGAAGGACCCATTGTAAAGGATGGTTATGTGACAGTTCCTGAAAAACCGGGTATAGGTGTGGAATTGAACGAAGAAGTAGTTAAAAAACACCTGATCAAAGGGGAAAAATTATTTGCACCTACCCCTGAATGGGACAAGATCCGGGCGTGGGACAGACTATGGAGTTAATTGCTTTGCTAATTATTTTTGAGCATAGGAAACAACTTTCTTAATTCCTCATCTGTAGGTTGTTTTCCGTATTCACAAATTTCAAAACTCTCTATATGCTTTACATTGGAAGCATTATCGCCATACCATTTTTTAAGAGCCGCCATCTCCGTTTTATTGGGTGTAGAGGAGCGCCAGTCAGCCAGCATTTCCAAACGTTCTTTTTCTTCTTTCGGAACCTTATCTAAATTGCCGGAAGTCCAGGGAAGCCATTCGAAGAATTGTGATTCATGCGCGGCCATGGCATAAATTTTCTGATCAAAAACACTGTCAATATTTATGACTACGTCAGGATTAAAAGGATTAGGTCGCTGAAAGCCATCTTCAGAATATAAAAAAACAGGATTCTTTTTTAGAGGAGCAGTATCTGCAGCAACATTGGGCACGATAACCATATAGGCTGCATCCTGAACCAAAATTCCTGTATACCGGTGATCGGGGTGGTAATCATTTGGCCTGGGAGCTATTACCACATCTGCATTCCATTTTCTGATCTCACGGATAACTTTCAATCTGTTTTCCAGCGTAGGCATTAGTTCTCCGTCGTGATTATCCAAAACTGTATATTCAACCCCAAATCGCTTCCCTGCTTCTTTTGCTTCGGCAATCCTGATTTTGGCCAAAGCGCCTCCCCCCTTGGCATAATGACCAGCATCGCCATTGGTAAGAGAAACAAATTTTACCCTATGACCCAGCCTGGCTAATAGTATAGCCGTACCTCCTGTATCTATATCGCAATCATCGGGGTGTGCGCCAAAAACAATTACATTTACAGGGTCAGTTTGGGCATTACTAAAATGCACACTGAAAACAATAAAAAAGCAGAGTATCAGATTTTTCATAATTCGCTAATTAGGTTAATTTCATACTGATAGGATCCCAGTTGACCGGTTTATTCTTATAATAACTTTCATTTGCCAGTAGGGCCGCTCCTGCTGCCCTAAGGCCAAAATTAGGATCTTGAATTATTGTGTTCTTGCCACGGATTGCCTGGAAGAAATTATAAAAATGGTCATAGTGACCTCCTTTGTAGTCGTCTGGCGCTTCCCAAAGTGTTTCCCCAATATTCAATTCAGATTCTCTATTTTCCAGGTTTTTAGAGGCATATTCTGCTCTGATTTTCTTTTGAGTTTCTTCCGTATAAGCAATCATGGAATAATTACCAGGGGTCCTTCCCAATTTGGTGCGTACGAGTTTTACAGAATTTGAACCTACCTCCATAACGCCCTCTGTTCCGACCAGCTTGAAACCTCCTCCGCCACCAGATCCTGCAATAAAATTCACCCTGAATGAGGCGTTAAAAGCGGCATGCGTTTCAGTTTTAGGATAATCGTAAAAGGTTAATGTAACATCAGGAACATCGCGCCCGTCATTCCAGTAGCGCAAGCCACCTGTAGAAAGTGCCCGGGATGGGCCTTTTGAACTGATGATATAATTTAATGTTGAAAATGCATGAACAAACAGATCTCCGGCCACCCCGGTTCCATAATCCCGGTAATTCCGCCATCTAAAAAAACGTGTAGTATCAAATGGGACTTGTGGAGCTGTTCCCAGGAAGGTATCAAAATCTACTGTATTTGGATCGGCATCAGGAGGAATAGGATATTGCCAGGCCCCTTCAGCAGAATATCTGTCGTTATACATATCCAGAAGCACGAGGTCACCAATTGCACCATCTTCATAAAGAAGCCTTGCTTTTTCGTTTCCTAAAGAGGACATCCCCTGGCTTCCTATCTGGCAAAGCGCACCGGTATCTTTTTGAACTTTTATAATTTCATGGCCATCTACGAAATTTTGTACCATTGGTTTTTCACAGTAGACGGCTTTTCCTGCTTTCATGGCCTCAATTGTGATTTTTTTATGCCAGTGATCAGGGACCGCTACAATAACGGCATCAACATCACTTCGGTTAAGGATCTCTCTGTAATCTCTGGTAACAGCTATATCCTCTCCCCAAAGTTCTTTGGCCCTGTCTAATCTGCCTAAATAAAGATCACAAGCGGCTACAAGTTTAACACCTTGAACTTTTAATGCGGCAGTGGTGTCGTATATTCCTTGGATACCGGATCCTATTAGCGCCAGATTTATCTGATCATTTATAGCAAAGGTATTTTCTTCATAGGTTCTGTTGAGTACTAGTTTTTGGTGATAAGAGGAAGCTAAAATTTGTGGTGCTGTGGAAATTGCAGCTGCGCCAAAACCGGCTCGTCTTAAGAATGACCTTCTTGATTGATTCTTTTTCATGTTGGTGTACTAAAGTTGATACTTTCTTTTTAAAGAAGTTGAAATTACACTTTTTTAAGAAGTACTCCAAGAAGTTAATCAGACAGGTAAAAAAGCTTTGTTTAATTCTAAATCCGTGGCCAGGTCATTTATTGTTTTACTTTCCAGTAGCGCAATCATTTTTGATCTTGAAGGACTTATTAATCTATGGATCGGACATGGTTTTTCCTCATTGCAGTCTTCTAAACCCAGCAAGCAGGATTCCATTTTTTTCTTACCATCAATAACCTCAATAATTTGTATTATGGTTTCATTTCTATTGGATGGATTAAGATAAAAACCGCCTTTAGGACCTTTGGTGGAGGAGATGATTTTACGTTTGGAAAGTTCTTGTAATAATTTGGCTATATAAGCTTTTGGTACGTTTATTCTTTCACTAATATCTTTTACCATCATTTTATTGTACTCATCCGTATGAAGCGCGAGATACAATACGGCTTTTAGGGCATATTTCGAAGAATTTGAAAGCATCATACGTATTAAAAATTCAGTTACAAGGATAAAAAGATATTTTTATCTTAAATATGATTAATATCATGTTTTTTCTTTCTTTCTCCTTTTATTTTTGAAAATTAATTGACAACTATCATAGAATGAAAAAACTTAATAAAATTACCGTATTCCTTTTTGCACTTTTAATGATAAGCTGTGGGGGAAAAGAAGAAAAGAAAAAAGAGGGTTTTAGTGTTACCAGGCAAAAAACAGACACTGAACAGCCCGTCACACCTCCCGAAGCTTCTGCTACAAAAGCATCAGAGCGTATAGATCTAACTAACAAAGGTTTAGGGCCTGTGACTTCAGTCACCTTAAATCCGGAAATTGATCAGGCAATGGCTGCAACAGGGAAAGAAGTGTATGACCAAATGTGCCTGGCGTGCCATAGAATAGGTAAAAAATTTATTGGCCCGGCCCCTAACGGCATCCTTGAGAGACGTACACCGGAATGGGTTATGAACATGATTCTTAATCCGGAACAGATGGTGAAAGAAGACCCACTTGCCAAAGATTTGTTGGTAGAGTTCAATGGTTCCCCAATGGCGAATCAAGGTCTTACTGAAGAACAAGCAAGGGCTGTGCTGGAGTATTTTAGAACTTTATAACAAACAATCATATGAAAACAATAACTAAATTAAGACTACTTGTTGGTTCATTTTTTATGCTGATTTTATTTGTCGGTTGTAAAAATGAAGCTAAAACAGAAGGAACAACTTCTTCAACAACACCAACAACTGAAGAAGATAAAGAACGTGGCCAGGCCTTTATTGAAGATGACGGATCAACGCCCAATGTACTACAGATTGCTATTGGTTCTCCGGATCATACAACGCTGGTTGCGGCAGTACAAGCTGCTGACCTTGAAAATGTTTTGGTAAATGCTGGTCCGTTAATGGTATTTGCACCAACTAATGAAGCCTTTGCTGCACTACCTGAAGGAACGGTTGACAACTTGTTAAAGCCGGAAAATAAAGATGCGTTGGCCAATATCTTAAAATATCATGTTACGCCGGGAAATTATTCTAAAGATTTTCTAAAGAAGTTTAAAAAATTAGGTCAGGCCAATGATCAAAATGTAATGATTGTTGTTGAAGGGGATGATGTTTTTGTTGGAGGCGCTAAAATTATAGGCAGTGTTAAGGCAGGTAACGGAATTATTCATGTGGTAGACAAGGTAATGTTACCTCCGGAAGAATAAAAACATTAATCAATTAAAACTAAAAATAAAACAATGAAAAATTTAAACTATTTAATTTGTATCCTCTTTGGGTTAGGAATTACCTTAAGCAGCTGCAACAATCAATCTCAGAAATCAAATGGGGCTTTGTCTTCAAGCGCTGCTGAAAAAGTGTATGTAGCTCCTGGTGAACAAGACGACTTCTACGCTTTCCTTTCCGGAGGTTATAGCGGTAACCTTACGGTATATGGACTTCCTTCAGGGCGATTGTTCAAGGAAATCCCGGTATTCTCACAATTCCCGACCTCCGGATATGGTTATTCGGAAGAAACCAAACCAATGTTGAATACTTCCTTTGGATTTATTCCCTGGGATGATTTACACCACCCTGATATTTCACAAACTAATGGTGAATTGGATGGTCGATGGATTTTTGTAAACGGTAACAATACTCCCCGTATAGCAAGGGTAAGTTTGAGTACTTTTGAGACTGAAGAGATTATTGAGGTTCCGAACAGTGCCGGTAACCACAGTTCGTCATTCATTACGGAAAACACTGAGTATGTGGTCGCTGGAACACGCTTCTCAGTACCTGTGCCACAGCGCGATATGCCTATTAATGAATACAAAGGAAATTTTAAAGGCGCTCTGTCTTTTATTAGTGTAGCACCTGATAACGGGCGAATGAATCTGGAATTTCAGGTGTTGATGCCAGGGTTCAATTATGATCTTTCACATCCGGGTCGTGGAAAATCTCATGGGTGGTTCTTCTTTACAACGTATAATACCGAAGAGGCCAGTTCTTTATTGGAAGTCAATGCCTCTCAAAATGACAAGGATTTTATCGCCGCTGTAAACTGGAAGAAAATTGAAGAGTATGTTAAAAATGGAGGAGGAACTAAGATGCCCGCGGATTATGCCCACAATGTATATGACGAGGAAACTCATACCGGAACCTCTACCATGAAAAAAGAGGTAATTACAGTAGATCCAACTCAAGTACCGGGATCTTTGTACTTTTTACCTACTCCTAAATCACCACACGGTTGTGACGTAGATCCAACAGGAGAATATATTATCGGTAATGGAAAACTATCCGCAGACCTTACTGTACATTCGTTTGATAAAATGTTGGCCGCGATCGAAGGCGAAAAATTCGATGGTGATGCTTATGGCATTCCTATTTTGAAATTTGAAGATGTCTTGGCCGGTACTGTTAAAAGTGGAGGATTGGGCCCACTTCATACCGAATTCGATGACAAGGGCAATGCGTATACTACCTTCTTTATTTCTTCGGAAGTGGTAAAATGGAAAGTTGGCACATGGGAGGTTATCGATAGAAAACCAACCTATTATTCCGTAGGACATTTAATGATTCCGGGTGGAAATTCAAGGAAGCCTTTCGGGAAATATGTGGTAGCTATGAACAAGATTACCAAAGACCGGTATCTTCCTACAGGTCCTGAAATGGAGCACTCTGCTCAGCTTTACGATATTTCGGGAGAAAAAATGGAATTGTTATTAGATTTCCCAACCCACGGGGAACCACATTATGCCGCTGGCTGTCCTGCCGAATTGTTAGCATCAAATTCGAAAAAGATCTATCGATTGGATGAAAATAAGCATAAATATGCCACTATTGGTGTTGATGATGCACGTGTTGAACGCAATGGGAATGAAGTCCATGTTTATATGTCTACCATCCGAAGTCATTTCACACCTGACAATATTGAGGGTGTCAAAGTAGGGGATAAGGTTTATTTCCATATCACCAACCATGAGCAAGATTTTGATGTGCCACATGGTTTCTCCATTATTGGTCAGGGGACTTCCGAAATTTTAGTAATGCCAGGGCAAACCAAGACCTCGTTATGGGAACCTAAAAAGGTTGGGGTATGGCCATTCTACTGTACCGATTTTTGTTCTGCCCTTCACCAGGAAATGCAGGGTTATGTTAGAGTATCTCCTGCTAATTCAAATATTGACCTTTCATGGTCTTTAGGCGAATGAAAGTACTCTGTTAAATAATTTTATTTCACCTATAAAAGCGGGCTGTGTCTAAGACCTGCCCGCTTTTTTCACAAATTAAAGTATCCTACCAAAGCCACGTTTGATTTGTAAACAATCAAAAAGCAGAAATGATGAAAAAAGCAAGTATCCTGATGATCATTGGTCCTTTGTTTCTTTTGGGATTGTACGTTTTCCCGCTCTGGAACATAATGCTGGGAGCGCCTCAATATCCGGAACCTTTGGGAATGAATATTTATATTGATGGTATTAAGGGAGTTGATGAATTTGATATTCAGAACATTGACGGTCTTAATCACTACATTGGCATGCGTACACTACCAAAACCTGAGGATATGTGGGAGTTTAGTACCTTTCCATGGGTCATTGGAGGAATGGTGGCCTTAGGTGTATTGATAGGCCTGCTGGGATTTTTTGAAAAAATTAGCTATAAATGGTTTATGGGATGGTTCGTACTGATGAGTATCTTAGGAGTACTGGGCATGTATGATTTTAATGCGTGGATGGTAGATTACGGTACCAACCTGGATCCTAATGCTATAATGAAACTCACCAACGCAGATGGCACTCCTGTTAGTTACAAACCTCCACTTTTTGGCCATGTAAAAATGCTAAATTTTGACGTAACCTCCTTGCCTTCGACCGGTGCATGGTTGATGTTTTTTGGTATGACGCTGACTGTAATGGCATTTTTTGTGGGCAAAAAAGCATGGAAACCCGAAAGAAGTGCCAATTCGGTAAGACCGATTAAAGTAAAAACAAATGATAAATAAATTCATTTTTTTAAGTTTAGTCCTATTCATATTCGCTTCATGTGAGGTAAGTCCAAAACCAATTAATTATGGTTCTGATGGATGTCATTTTTGTTCAATGACCATTGTAGATAAGCAACATGCAGCTCAAATAGTAACTAAAAAAGGGAAGGCATTTAAATTTGACGCGGTGGAATGTATGCTTAATCATATGAAGGACATAGATACCGTTGAAGTTGCACTTTATTTCTGTAATTACTATGAGCAACCAGGAGAACTGATAGCCGCACAGGAGGCAACTTATCTGATAAGTGAAAATATACCGAGTCCCATGGGGGAATTCTTAACCGCATTTGACAATATGGAAGCTGCAACCGTGGCAAAAGAAGAAAATGGAGGAGAGCTCTATTCCTGGAATGAACTTTTGAAACACATGAATAATTAAAATGATGTATACGGTTAATAATGGAATTAATTCACAGGAGTATAATAAGCTTCAGATTCATAAGCTGGTAAATACTGAAAACTTAAAAATATTAAGTATTAGCCTTGAAAAAAACGCTATCTTTCCTGAACATGTGTCACCAAAAAATGTACAATTAATTGTATTGGAGGGCGCTATTATTTTATATATCAATCAGAAAGAGTACCATCTTTCCAAACATCAATATTTTTCCTTTCCTAAAGATGAAAAACATTGGGTAAAAGCACTCGAGAATTCAAAATTCCTTATAATAAGGTAATGCTGAGTATGGGTAGATTTTTTCTATTAGGAATATTGTTTCTAAGTATCTTTAGTTTAAAAGCAAAGACCTTGGTAGTATGCTCAGACTGTGAGTATAGGTCTATTAAAGATGCTGTTTCAAAGTCTTCAAAATTTGATACTGTTCTTATCAAAAAAGGCACCTACAAAGAGTTCAATATCCTTGTAGACAAACCATTAACCTTGAAGGGTGAAAACTACCCCGTAGTAGACGGCGAAGACCGTGGCGAAATCATACGCATTGTTTCCGATAATGTGACTATTGATGGACTATACATTATCAACGTCGGAACCAGTTACACTTCAGATTACGCCGCCATCCGGGTAGTTAAAAGTGAAAACTTCCTGATACAGAACGTAGTATTGGAAAAGCTCTTTTTCGGTATATATCTTGAAAAATCGAATAACGGTAAAGTGTATAACAACAAGATTAATGGCGATGCAGTGGATGAGTATAATTCTGGTAATGGTATTCAATTATGGTATTGTCACAATGTTCAGGTAGACCAAAATATTGTACAAGGTGTACGCGATGGTATATACCTGGAGTTTTCTGATAATGTTACCATCAATAACAACCTGAGCACAAATAATCTGAGGTATGGCCTTCATTTTATGTTTTCAAACGATGATGTGTACACAAATAATACCTTCGAGAACAATGGCGCTGGTGTGGCCGTAATGTTTTCAAAGAAAATTACAATGCGCAACAATACTTTTTCAAAAAACTGGGGTACAGCTTCTTTTGGTTTGTTATTAAAAGAGATCAATGATGCAGAAATTACAGGCAATATTTTCACCAATAATACTATCGGTATCAATGTAGAAGGATCCAATAGAATAAATTATTACAACAATGAATTTATTAGTAATGGATGGGCTTTGAAAGTAAAAGGGGCATGTTATGCGAATTCATTTGTAAATAACAACTTTCTAAATAATTCCTTTGATCTATCTTATAACAGTAAAATTAACGACAATGTCTTCAAGGAGAATTATTGGAGCAATTACTCTGGTTATGATTTAAATAAGGATGGGGTAGGAGACGTACCTTACAGACCTGTTAAACTATTTTCATATATCGTGAACAGAACCCCTGAAACTATTGTACTACTTCGCAGTTTATTTATGGATATCATAGATTTTTCAGAAAAAGTATCGCCCATTTTTACACCAGATAATCTAATGGATAATAGCCCCCTCATGAAAAGAATAAAATGATAAGAATTGAAGACCTCCACAAAAAATTTGGCAGGAATCACGTGCTAAGCGGAACAAACCTTTCTATTAAAAGCCCGGGCATTTATGCTGTGCTTGGCCCTAACGGTTCAGGGAAAACCACTCTAATAAAATGTATTTTAGGAATGGTAATTCCTACTTCAGGTGAAATTGAAGTAGAAGGTAAGGCTGTCAAAAAAAACTGGAAATACAGACAGGAAATCAACTACCTGCCCCAGATAGCCAATTTTCCGGGGAATTTAAGGGTATTTGAACTAATAGCAATGATCAAGGATTTAAGGCAAAAGCCAAGTCAGGATGATGTTCTTATTTCAAGCTTTGGATTAGCTCCATATTTAAATAGTAAACTGGCTTCCTTGTCTGGCGGCACCAGGCAAAAAGTAAACATACTTTTGGCTTTTATGTTTAACAGTCCGCTAATTATTTTGGATGAACCTACCACTGGTTTGGATCCGGCTGCCTTAATTAGTTTAAAAAAGCTTATTCAAAAGGAAAAGAACCAGGGCAAAACTATTTTGATTACTACTCATATCATGCAGTTTGTTGAAGAAATGGCGGATACAATAGTGTATCTGCTGGAAGGTAAAATCTATTTTAAGGGAACCATCAAAGAGCTCAAAGAAAGGACAGGCGAAAATAATTTTGACCATGCTATAGCTACAATAGCAACAAATTTTGAGAATGTTTAAAATACTGAAATACAGCTTTTACGACCTAATGCGAAGCAGATGGAGCTATGTGTATTTTCTGTTTTATCTTGCCCTTGGTTTTGTTCTTTTATTTCTAAACAATGATGTTTCCAAAGCAGTTATTACGCTTATGAATGTGATCATTGTCCTGGTTCCATTAATAGGCACAATTTTTGGCGTAATGTACTTCTATAATTCCAAAGAATTCACTGAACTTTTATTGGCGCTGCCCATTAAGCGTTCTTCTATTTTTACAGGGCAGTATTTAGGCGTAGCGGGTTCTTTGACCTTAAGTTTGGTAATGGGACTTGGGATTCCCTTTATTGTATACGGACTTTTTAGGAGTAATGCCATTTGGGATTTTACACTATTACTGGTGGTGGGAGCATTTCTGACTTTAATTTTCACCGCTTTGTCATTTAACATTGCATTGTCCAATGAAAATAAGATTAAAGGATTTGGTTATGCCGTATTATTATGGCTGTTTTTCGCGGTAATTTATGATGGGTTGTTTCTATTATCGCTTATAATATTTGAGGACTATCCTTTAGACAAATATTCTTTGGTGGCCACAATGCTTAACCCTGTAGATCTTTCCAGAACACTAATACTTTTGAAATTAGATATATCTGCCCTTATGGGTTATACGGGCGCTGTTTTCAAATCTTTTTTCGGAACGAGATCAGGGTTCTTTATTTCAATCTTTATGTTGATTTTATGGACACTTATTCCATTGTATAATCTCATTAGAAAGGCAAACAAAAAGGATTTTTAGAAAGAATAAGGTTCGATAAAATCTTTATAAGTTCCTCTTGATGGATGTACCCTGGTTTTAAGTAGTCTTTTTTTGGGATAATTCTTTAATATGGCATGTATTACATTCCGGCGTTCCGAATAAGAATTGGTTTTTCCCCAAGCGATGAGGACCATATCGGAAATTTTTATGGCGTGCCTAATAAGACTATCATTCTCTTTCCCGATTTTATCAGGAGAACCGAGAAAACTATTAGTTTGAATATAGGCAAACAGATTAACTACTAGAATAGTTTTTACGTTTCTAAATGGCTCAACTTCTTTTTCAAAAATGAGTTTTTCCAGAAATTGAACAGATTTGTCCGCAAATTTTGCATTGGCAACGCTGGGATTTTGCATGATAACACAAAGGGTGTTGCCGCTTGTTTTTACTGTATTTTCAATAGTAAGCTGATATCGAAATTTTTTACAATCAGAAAATTTGGCTTTTACCAGTACGTCAGGGATGTGTTTATAAATCATCGTTCAACAAATGCTTATTCAGTCTTGGCAAATGTTAAGTGCAATTTTAACCATTTCTTCAAAAGTTCGTTCCCGTTCTTCGAAACTGCATTTTTCCCCGGTCACTAAAGAATCGGAAATTGTAAGAATAGCCAGTGCCTCAATATTATATTTTGCAGCTATAGTATAAAGCCCAGCGGCTTCCATTTCAACACATAACACTCCATATTTAGCCCATTTTTTGAAGTCCAATGGATCTTCATCGTAGTACTGATCTGAAGAAAGTACGTTACCGGCTTTGATAGGAATGTTGTTTTCCTGTGCGTATAAAGCAGCCTTCATGATTAAATTGAAGTTGGCGGTAGGGGCGTAACTGGCATCATTGAAAATACCATTATTAAGCCCCGAATTTGTAGAAGCGGATAGGGCCAAAATGATATCCCTGATCTTAATATCCTCCTGATAAGACCCTGCGGTGCCTACCCGGATTATTCGTTTCACATTGTATTCTTTAATAAGTTCATGATAGTAAATCATGGCCGAAGGGATGCCCATGCCACTGCCCTGTATGGAAATGCGTTGCCCTTTAAATTCCCCGGTATAACCCAGCATACCACGAATATTTGAGTAACAAACCGCTTTGTCCAAAAATGTCTCTGCCATCCATTTGGCACGTAGAGGATCACCCGGCATTAAAACTGTATCGGCAATCTCATTCTTTTTTGCATCAATGTGAGCACTCATAGATTATGGATTAGTCTCTTTAACTATTTCAATTCCTGAGGAAGTGCCGAGACGAGAAACACCCATATCTATGTAGCGTATAGCGATTTTTTTGTCTTTAATCCCTCCTGAGGCTTTGATTTGTATTTTGTTTTGAATTATGCCCTGGATTAATTCAATATCTTCAAATGTAGCTCCTCCTGAGCCAAATCCGGTTGAAGTCTTCACAAAATCAGCTTTACCCTCAACAACCAGCATGCTGGCTATTTTTTTTTCTTCAGCAGTTAAGTAACAGGTTTCAATAATTACTTTCAAATTCCTGGAGCCAATGACCTGTTTTATTTTAGCTATTTCATCTTTTACCAGACCGTATTCTTCGAATTTTAACCAACCAAGATTTATAACCATATCTATTTCATCTGCCCCATGTTCAATGCAGTATTTAGCTTCACACAGTTTGGCGTCGGTAGACATGGCACCTAACGGAAAACCAACTACAGCGGCTATTTTGATACCGGAATCCTTTAATTCTTCCTTTGCCAGCGAAACATAACAACTGTTAACACAAACAGCGTAAAAATTAAATTCCCGGGCTTCAGTGCATAACTGTTTTATGGCCCTGGGCGTTGCCGTAGGCTTTAATAAGGTATGGTCAATATATCGCTCTATTTGCATTAATGCGTTTTAAGATCGTTCAAATCGTTCATATGCGGCTTTTATCAACATTTCACGATGGTCCGGATGTGAAATAGATATCAGGGCTTTTGCCCTTTCATACAAATTTTTACCAAAAAGATTTACCACACCAAACTCAGTAACCACGTAGTGAACGTGAGCTCGGGTGGTCGTAACTCCCGCACCCTCTTTAAGGGTAGGGGTAATCTTGCTTACTCCTTTTGCCGTTGTAGAGGAAATGGCAAAAATTGGTTTCCCTCCTTTAGAAATAGTGGCACCTCTTATAAAATCCATTTGACCGCCTACACCGGAAAAGTGTCGTTGTCCAATACTGTCGGCACATACCTGCCCGGTCAGATCTATTTCAATTGCGCTGTTTATCGCTGTTACTTTAGGATTTCTTGCAATTATACTGGTATCATTGGTATATCCCGCTTCTTTGAAATGCACCAGTGGATTATCATCTACAAAATCGTACAAATTTTTGGTTCCTGTGGCGAAACAAGTAACAATTTTACCGGTTTTAATCTCCTTTTCCTCCCCTGTAATAATGCCTTTCTCAACCAAAGGTAAGAGACCATCGGAAAACATTTCTGTATGTACTCCTAATCTTTTATGGTTGTGTAAATTGCTTAAAACGGCATTGGGAATATTTCCGATGCCCAATTGCAAAGTGGCGCCATCTTCAATAAGTTCGGCAACATTTTTTCCAATTGCGTGTTCTAAATCTGTTATTTGTGTAATTGGTGCAACATGGATAGGCTGATCAACCTCTATAGCCATATCAATACTGTTTTTATGAATAATACCATCTCCGTGAGTCCTTGGTACCTGAGGATTAATCTGAGCGATTACTTTTTTTGCTGTTTGTATTGCCGGCAACGCAATATCTACAGAAACTCCTAAAGAACAATACCCATGCCGGTCCGGGGGAGATACCTGAACTACTGCCACATCAAGGGGTAATATATTTCGTCTGAAAAGAAAGTGTATTTCGCTAAGAAAGATGGGTATATAATCACCTTTATTTGTATTCACGGCTTTTCTAACATTGCCTCCAACAAAACAACTGTTTATATTAAATGCCTGATTATAGGGAGGTATGGTATATTTCACCTCCCCTTCAGTATGAATTGAAATAATCTCTACTTGTTCTAGTTCCTCATATCTTTCACAAATACTATTAATTAAAGTATTGGGAGTCATAGCAGCTCCTTGCAGAAATATTCGATCTCCGGATTTTACAATGGCGGCAGCTTCTGCTGCGGTAACAATTTTCATGTTAGTATTATATTGGATTTATAAAGCGCCTCATTTAAATAATTTAAGGCTAATGACATTCTAATTCTGTAGAAACCATTTCAACCATTGGTTTTGGTGATACATATGGTATTCCTAAACCCATTCCTCTTAGAATAAAAAGTAATCCTATGATAACTACAAAAACGGGTATTAATTTACGTATTCGCCGCTTAGAAGAATCCTTTAATATTCCACTCAGATAAACGGCTGTTGTCATTAATGGAACAGTACCTAAACCAAACAAAATCATATATAAGGAACCTTCTACAGCTGTACCCATGGCAATTGCTCCCAACAGGGCCATATAAACCAGGCCGCAAGGCAGGAACCCATTTAGAAAGCCAATAGTGAGAAAAGTATCTGCCGTTTTCTTCTTCAACGCTTTACCTAAACTACTTTTAATTTTTCCAATAACCTGATATACAGGTCTTGAAAAGCTAAGCCTGCTCATATAGTTAAAGGGTATGATTACAATTAATATCATGAGTACGCCAATAAGAATCGATAGCTTTTGCTGTATACCAAAGATGTATAGTCCCTTTCCCAATAGTCCAAATAATAAACCAATAATGCCATATGCCATTAGTCTTCCAAAATGGTACATGAAAACCTGACCTGCTTTTTTATACTTATTATTCCGACTTACAGGCAGCATAAAGGCAATGGGTCCACACATGCCTATACAGTGTAAACTTCCCAAAAGGCCTAAGACTAAAGCAGACAATAACATATTACTAATTAATAAGTGATACTTTCTTTTACCAAGTACTTTTTGCCTTGATAATTCCAGTAAATTTTTATGTCCCAGCGACCATCCAACAAACGTTTGTCAGGTATGAGCAAATGTTTATTGGATAAACTTAAAGGAAAGTCAAAATCCAAGTGCTTATTGGATGGTCTATATAGGGACACTTTACCTTCTATTTCTTTATAATTCATTTTTGGTGGGAAAGTAATGGCTATTCCATTTTCCTGGTTAACAAAACTGAATTGGGAAGCATAATCTTTGGCATTATTAAGTGCGTCAATCTCCTTCTGATAAGCCAGTTCTTCTTTGTAATACTCCTCTGTGACTAAATCATGATTGGCACGGTTATCTGTACTTGCAAGAATTACAAAATACATTATAAATGCAATAAATGCGATAAATGCCAAAACTATTCCTGTTCCCCAGTTAAACTTCATATTTTTTATTTCATATTAATGAATACTCCTAATTATAGCTTCTAGGTGCCAGGAACCTGGCCGTTGTTGTTTCAATTAATTGATCTCCACTATATACCCCAATCTTCAGTTTGTCTTTATCACCATTCAATGCAGCATTATTAATTTCTATAAATAAGGTGCCTTCTGCCAACTGCTGTGCGGGGACCTTAAAACTGCGATGTGATACCAAATCAATTTTTCCTTTATGAGAGAGAAGTTTAAAACTAACATCACTAAAATCTTTGGATGTTTTATTTATCAGCTTTTAGGTGTACACATTACTGATTATGTTACCTTCTTTATGTTCATATAGTTGTCCGGGTAATCTTAAAATATTGGCTTCCAAATCATTTCTTAAGAAAAGCATACCAATGAGCACTCCAATTAATATGACAAGTACCGCAGAGTATCCTTTTAATCTGGGATTAAAAGTAAATTTCGCCTTTTTTTCAATATTGTCTTCACTGGCATAACGAATAAGACCTTTCGGAAGGTCTATTTTTTCCATAATCGTGTCACATTCATCTATACAAGCCGTACAATTCACACATTCTAATTGAGTTCCATTTCGGATATCAATACCAGTTGGGCATACATTAACACATTGAAAGCAGTCTATACAATCTCCATAACCCAGTGCTTTCCTGTCTTCATTTTTTCGAAATTTCTTCCGACCATTTTCAGCTTCACCGCGTTTATGGTCATAGGCAACTACAATGGATTTATTGTCTAATAATACCCCTTGCATTCTCCCATAGGGACAGGCAATAATGCAGACCTGTTCTCTGAACCATGCAAAAACAAAATAGAATACTGCCGTAAAAACAAGAAGAGACACCAATGTGTTTATATGGGTGAGGGGACCATCTGTGATGTATTGCATTAATTTGTCGCTCCCAATAAGATAGGCCAGGAAGACATTTGCAATTAAAAAGGATATTACAAAGAAGACAAACCATTTTAGTAATCGTTTCCGTATTTTATCTGCATTCCATGATTGCTTTGCCAATCGCATCTGAGCACCTCTGTCTCCATCTATCCAATACTCAATTCGCCTGAAGACCATTTCCATAAATATAGTTTGAGGACACATCCATCCACAAAAAATACGTCCAAATGCCACGGTAAAAAGAGCAATAAAAATTACCCCTATGATCATAGAAATAACAAAAAGGTGGAAATCCTGAGGCCAAAACGGAAATCCAAAAATATTAAACCGACGCTCCAAAACATTAAACATCAGGAACTGGTTGCCATTAATTTTAATAAATGGTGAAGCAAAGAGGAAGATCAGCAAACCATAACTAACCCATTTTCGATACTTGTAATACCTGCCACTAGGTTTTTTAGGGAATATCCAGGCCCGCTTTCCTTCTTCGTCAATGGTCCCAATGGTATCCCTAAAATTCTCTTCCATAGCTCTATCTTCTATCCCCTACTCATACCTAGGTATGAATTATTCATTAATAACCACCGAGGTAGAGTCCGTCTCCTGATCCGGAGTAGCCTCATTAGGCGTGCTTTCCTCTATTGGAGCATTTTCGTCTACCCATAGGTCCCCTTCAGCTGCCTTGGGATTAGCCGGTATAGTGCCTTGAAAACTAAGCAGATAACTGGCTACCTGTGCCATTTCTAAAGGTTTAAGCGTTTGCTTCCATGAAACCATTCCTTTACCGGCCCGACCACCTTCAGAAATGGTATTAAACACATTTTTAATTCCACCTCCCAGGATCCAATATTCATCTGTAAGATTTGGACCAATCCCTCCGCCACCATCTGCCATATGACATACAACGCAATTGGTTTCAAATATGGATTTTCCTGCACTAATATCTGAGGCCTCAGTTAATAATGCCACAGTATTCACATCTACCAGATCCTTAGCAGTTTTTTTATACGCTTCAATTTGGGCCTGTGCTTCTGCTACCTCCATTTCATATTCTAAATCCTGATCATAATCGCCATAAATTTCGAATCTTATCAGGTATATGACCCCAAAAATAATGGTGGCATAAAAAAGGTAAACCCACCATGGCGGTAATTTATTGTCAAGCTCTTTTATGCCATCATAGTTGTGATCCAAAATGATTTCACCTTCAGCTTCTATGGGTTTGGAGCCTAGGAGTTTTTGGTACATTTTCTTACCCCAACTCCATTCCAATTGTTTAGATTTAGATTCCAAATACCTTTCTTTACCTTCTGCCGAAAGGGTTTGAAACATAACATTTTCAATAGACTTTAAGATAAGCTCAATTGCAATTAAAATCAATAACACCATCAATAGAAAGAACTGTGTTATAGGATATTCAATAAATGCGGGTTTTTCTCCGGAGTCAATAAAGTACTCCATCAGTCCGAAGATGATGAAGAATATTAATGGGATTCTGATCCACCAGGGTGACATATTTTTCATGGCTCTTATTGTTTTGGTTGATTATCTTCTAAGGGTATTTCACTTACTTCTTTTATATGCTCTTTGGAGGCGGTAAATACCCACCAAAAAAGAATGGCAAAAAATACAAAGAAGATAAGTAGTGATATCATGGGATACGTGGCAATGCCTTCCATACTTTCCATGTGATTTTTTATAAATTTTAGCATGATCTACTTGTTTTCTGACAATAATTCGTCGGTTTCCTTAACTTTTATATCTGTACCTAGCCGCTGTAAGTAAGCGATTAGCGAAACTATTTCACGATCACGCATTTCTACAAAGTCTAATCCGTTTTCCGCAGCGTATTTTTTATCTGCTTCATAGGATTTTACAAAATCGGGATCAGCATAAAGGTTTTCTTCTATTTGTATGGACTGTTCTTCCATAGAAGCCTCTGCATTCGCAATTTCCTCTTCGGTATAAGGGACACCAAGACTTACCATTGCTTCCATTTTCCCCTGTATATTACTTCTATTGTGCTCATTGCGGACCAACCATTGATATGCCGGCATGATAGAACCAGACGAGGTGCTTTGGGGGTCATACATATGGTTAAGATGCCAACTATCGGAATATTTACCCCCAATTCGCAATAAATCGGGCCCTGTACGTTTACTCCCCCAAAGGAATGGGTGATCATAAACAAACTCTCCTGCTTTGGCGTATTCCCCATATCGTTCTACTTCGCTTCTGAAAGGACGAATCATCTGAGAATGACAACCTACACAACCTTCACGTATATAAAGATCTCTTCCCTCCAATTCCAAAGGAGTATATGGTTTTACGCTTGTAATAGTTGGTATATTTGATTTTACCAGAATAGTTGGGACTATCTGAACAATCCCTCCAATAAGAATGGCTATTGTAGCAAATATTGTCAATTTAATAGGTTTGCGTTCCAGCCAGGTATGATACGTTTCTCCTGCGGTTCTTTTTTTAGATACCCTTGTTAGTGCCGCTGCTTCTGCAAGTTCATCTTCCACCTTGCTACCCGAGCGAACTGTAACCACAATGTTGTACAACATAACAATAAACCCAACAATGTAGAGACTACCACCAATTGCCCGCATCCAGTACATTGGCATAATTTCATTTACTGTCTCTAAGAAGTTCCCGTAAACAAGGGAGCCGTCCGGATTAAAATCTTTCCACATTAAGGCTTGTGTAAAGCCTGCGACGTACATGGGCAACGCATATAATATGATTCCTAAAGTACCAATCCAAAAGTGGAAATTAGCCATAGGGATAGAATGCAGTCTGGTTTTAAACATTTTAGGCACCATCCAGTATATCATTCCAAAGGCCAGAAAGCCATTCCAGGCAAGGGCACCTACATGGACATGTGCAATAATCCAATCACTAAAATGGGCTATGGCATTTACATTTTTCAGGGATAACATGGGACCTTCAAAAGTCGCCATCCCATAACCTGTAATTGCAACCACCATAAATTTAAGGGTTGGGTCTGTACGTACCTTATCCCAGGCTCCTCTAAGGGTTAGTAACCCATTTATCATACCACCCCAGGAAGGTGCAATAAGCATAACTGAAAATGCTACACCTAAATTTTGTGCCCAATCGGGTAAGGCCGAATAGAGTAAATGGTGAGGTCCGGCCCAGATGTAAATAAAAATCAATGACCAGAAATGGACTATAGAAAGTCTATAGGAGTATACAGGCCTGTTGGCCGCTTTAGGAACAAAATAATACATTAGTCCTAAAAAAGGTGTGGTGAGGAAGAAAGCCACAGCGTTATGTCCGTACCACCATTGAACCAAAGCATCCTGAACTCCTGCATATACCGAATAACTTTTTAAAGCGCTGACCGGTAATTCCAAACTATTGAAGATATGAAGAACAGCTACTGTTACGAATGTGGCCAAATAGAACCAAATAGCCACATAAAGGTGACGTTGTCTTCTTTTAACCATTGTTCCAATCAGGTTCCATCCAAATGCGACCCATACAAGCGCAATTGCAATATCAATTGGCCACTCCAACTCAGCATATTCTTTAGAAGTACTATATCCAAGAGGAAGCGTGATTGCTGCCGCTACTATTATGGCTTGCCACCCCCAGAAGTTAAACTTACTTAGGAAGTCACTAAACATACGGGCTTTGAGTAAACGCTGGGTAGAGTAATAAACCCCGGCAAAGATAGCGTTCCCTACGAATGCAAAGATAACAGCATTGGTGTGCAATGGGCGAAGTCGTCCAAAACTTAGAAATGATATTCCATCTGTGATATTTGGGAATAGAAACATTAATGCAAGTAGTAATCCTACGAGCATACCAATGATTCCCCAAAACAAGGTGGCATAGAGGAAATTTTTTACGATCTTGTTATCGTAATAGAACTGTTGTACTTCCATAATTACAAATTTTGCTTTTTATTTAGTTGGTTTGATTTTTTGATTTTAGTATTAGGATCTATAGTTGTGTTTTTTACAACTTCATCTTCAAATAACATTCTGACTGAGGGAGTATACGAGTCATCATACTGCCCGCTCCGAACGGAAATGATAAAAGCAGCAAAGAAAACCAGTGCTACTACAATACTAATTGTAAGCAATAAATAAATGACACTCATACCTACCTGAATTCTGGTGCAAAACTACATTTGTGGATAATTTCAAAAAATGACATATGTCAGGTTTATTAATTATTTTAATTTCTTTCCTATTACATTGGTGGCAAGTGTAGCAAAAGCTACAATGCTAATTGAACTCAAAGGCATTAAAATAGCTGCAATTACGGGTTCTAACTGTCCTGTCACAGCAAAATAAAGCCCAACCACATTATACATCAATGAGAGAACAAAACACAATTTAATAATTTTCATGGCTTTTTTAGAGGCCAGAATATAATTATTTAGGTATTTAAATTTTGTGGAATCAAGAATTCCATCACAGGCCGGAGAGAAAACATTTATGTTTTCAGAAATTGCAAGACCGACATTACTCTGTGCCAGAGCACCTGCATCATTTAGACCATCACCCACCATTAGGACCTTTTTGTCATTAGCCTGTAACTCGCTTATAAACTCCAACTTATCCGTTGGCTTTTGATTAAAATATAAAGGAGTCAATTTTGGTAAAAGCTTTTCCAGCCTGGTCTTTTCTCCTGAATTATCGCCCGAGATTACGGCTAAATCCATATAGCGCCCCATTTCTTTAAAAACTTCCGAAACTCCTTCCCTGTAATTATTATTGAAAACAAAACACCCCTTATAGGCATCATTTGCACTTACATGAACGGAGGTGCTGTTATAATCACTTTGTTGTTGATGCCCTACAAAATCTGCGGAACCAACTTTAACGTCGCTCTTGTCCTTAACACCTTGTACTCCTTTGCCTGTATATTCCCTATACTCATCAAGGGTTTCTATATCGTGTTCACTTAGCAATGCATATAGTGATCTGCTCAGCGGATGGTTGGATGCCCTCAGGGTATTTTTTAGCAAGGATTCCTCCTCAACAGATAGTTCCATGCCTTCATAGGAAATTGAACTAGATTGCGTTGTTGTTATTGTGCCTGTTTTATCAAATATTGCGGTATCTATTTGAGCCAACTGCTCTATGACACTACTGTCCTTCAGATAGAATTTTTTACGTCCGAAAATCCGTAACATATTGCCCAGGGTAAACGGAGCTGCAAGGGCAATAGCGCACGGACAGGCAATGATAAGTACAGCTGTAAAAACATTTAATACCTTACTGCTGTCCTGATACATCCAAAAAGATGCTGCAATTATGGCAATAGCCAATACAGCTATTGTAAAGCGTTTTCCTATGCTGTCTGTTAAAGTTTGAAAAGCAGTTGTCTTGTCTTTTTGGAAAACCGAATTACCCCATAATTGCGTGAGATAGCTCTGAGAAACACTTTTTAAAGTTTCTATTTCAATTGCGCCATAACACTGTCTGCCTCCGGCAAAAACTTTATCACCGGAAATTTTTTGGACAGGCTCTGATTCTCCGGTTACAAAGCTATAGTCTATTTGGGCCTTCCCGCTTATAAGGATTCCATCTACCGGAATTAGTTCCTTATTTCTTATTAGTAACCTGTCGCCTCTTTTAATATCATATACCTGAACTGTTTCCTCTTTCTTTTTTTTGCTTAATCTGGTAACTGCAATAGGGAAATACGACTTGTAGTCGCGTTCAAAAGAAAGGAATGAATATGTTTTTTGTTGAAAGAACCTCCCAACCAATAGGAAGAAAATTAAACCCGTAAGACTGTCAAAGAAGCCCGAGCCCAAGTCAAAGAATATTTCGAAACTACTGCGGGTAAAAAGCACCAAAATACCCAGGGCAATTGGCACATCAATATTTAAAAGTCCGGAACGCAATCCTTTGTAAGCAGAGATGAGATAATCACTGCCTGCATAAAATACAACAGGGAGTGAAAAAGCAAACATCAACCATCTGAATAAACCTTTGTACTGATCAAGCCAAAATTCCCCCACCTCAAAATACTCCGGAAAAGATAAAAACATAATATTCCCAAAAGCAAAACCGGCAACACCAAGTTTATATAATATACTTCTGTCTGTTTTACTCTTCTCCTTGTCATAATCATCAAGGGAGATATAGGGTTCATAACCAATTTTTGCTAATAGTATAACTAGTTCTTTTAATGTAACCAGTTCCGCTTTAAAAGTAACTCTAACAGTTTTTTTTGGGAAGTCTACCTGTGAATTCGTAATTCCGGGATGTAATTTTTTTAAATTCTCCAACACCCATATACACGAACTGCAATGTATACCTGGAATAAACAGATTAACAATTTGAATAGTTCCATCATCAAATTCAATTAATCGTTGCGCAATGGTATTAGAAGTGAGAAAATCGTATTTTCCTTCAATAGCTAATGGAGTAGTACCCGCGCCTGATTGAAGATCATAGTAATAGGTTAGATCATTAGACTGAAAAATCTCATAGACTGTTTTACATCCGTTACAACAGAAATTCTTATCGTCAAATACTATCGCCGTGATGTTGCAGTTATCACCACAGTGGTAACATTTACTCATATTAATAACATTTGCTTACTACCTGAATGCGAAATTGTAGTAATTTACTTAAAATATATATGATATTTGTCACCTTTTCGATAATTTTGAAGTTCAATAGCGTAAACAAAAATCCATGGGCTCTGAAAACAGGTGCGAGAATTGTATAATACGTCAATTTAATTCCTTACGGGCTATGAGTAAGGATGAATTAAAACAGGTTTCTGATTCAAAGATTTCCAAAAGCGTTAGAAAAGGCGAAGCTATTTTCGAAGAAGGAGAAAAACTAAACGGGGTGTTTTGTGTTCGGGATGGGGTTTCAAAGCTTTCTAAATTAAGCTCTAACGGAAAAGATCAAATAGTGAAATTAGCCACAAAAGGTGAAGTTATGGGCCAACGTTCTGTGATTGCAGAGGAGACTTCAAATTTAAGTGCAGTCGCTGTTAACGATATGGAACTTTGCTTTATTCCCAAAGAAGTAATTGTGAATACCTTACACAAGAATCCTGGTTTTACATTTGAAGTCCTTCGTCTTATGGCACACGACTTAAGAGAAGCAGATGATGTAATTGTAAATATTTCTCAAAAAACTGTAAAGCAACGTATCGCAGAAGCATTCCTTTATCTTAAATCTAACTATGGTGAGGATGCAGACGGATATTTAGTTCTTACCCTTTCAAGGGAGGATATTGCTAATGTTGTAGGCACTGCCACGGAATCCTGCATTCGAATTATTTCGGAATTTAAAAAGAAGGGCTTGCTAAAGAGTTCCGGGAAGAAACTTGGAATTTTGGATGAAAAGAAATTAAGCGAACTTGCTGAAGGATTTTAGTTCAGCACTTCAGCACTAATTCAGCCCCAATATAGTTCCTGCCTAAAGTAAATAAGTACTTGTCAATAATTATTCAGGATTTAAAAACCTGACATATATCATTGTTTCCATGTAATCCCAGAGGTATTTTTACACCGTTGTTTCTTTAATCGGGTGTATGAAAAACATATTATTACCAACAGATTTTTCCAAAAATTCTTTAAATGCTGCAAAGTTTGCAATTGAATTTTTTAAAGAAGAAGAATGTGCTTTTCATCTTTTAAATACATATACCCCTGCTATAGTACACAGCCGTTTTATGGCTGCTACTATTCATGGAGGGTTACTTGAAGATAATGTTCGATCCGAGTCTGAGAGTGGATTGGAAGAATTTTTGAATCAAATCAATACGTATTATAAATACCCTCAACACAGTTTTAATTGCGTTTCTTCGTTTAATCTGCTAACCGAAGAAATCAAAGAGCTTGTGGAAGCAAAGGATATTGATTTTATAGTAACAGGCACAAAAGGATCATCTGGCTTTGAGGAGGTATTTTTGGGAAGCAATACCGTAAGAATAATTAAGGCCGTAAGAACATGCCCAATTCTGGCGGTACCGGAAGATTTTGAGTATATAAAACCTGTTAGAATTGGTTTCCCTACCGATTTTAAAAGAAATTTTAGTGTAGAAGTAATTAAGCCTTTGATTCAGCTGACTGCTAAATTTGGAGCTACTATAAATATAATGCATATTAGCGAGGAGGAAGAATTGAACAAGTACCAGCATTCAAATAAAGATATATTACTGGAGTATGTTTCGTCTGTATCACATTGTTTGCATAGCATGCCTTATTTTGCCAGTAAATCTGATGTAATTGAATTCTTCATAAAGGAGTTTGACATCCAATTGCTTGCCCTTGTACATTACCGACATGGATTTCTGGAAGAATTGGTTAAAGAACCTGTGGTCAAACGCATTGCGTTTCACACACCAATACCTCTTCTGGTATTACCCGACTAGTTCAGAAAATAAATAAAAAAAATTAATCTCTTCCAACAGAGGAGTAGCATTTATTTGCTTATTGGATAATCTTCATAGAAATCTTCAAATGTTTTTGAAGTTTTGTAGTTGTCTGTAAGTACTTTATAGACCATATAAACTATCATTATCTGACCAAGTACAGTAAGGTAAAAAACCCAGCTAAATGCGAAATTCATAGCGGCCATTATGGTTACCATTATTAACAGGATAGTGGTTGCTCCAACCCAGAACATAGCAGAAGTATTCATTTTTTATTTTAAAATTAGCTAAAATCAAAAGACGCCGGTGTTAATTCAATGATAAATCTGTAGATATTTAAAAATTCCAGAACATATCTTCGGTTGGAATATTCTTTTGTCTGCCAAGATCCAAAGGGCTAAAATTTAATACGTTAAACAAGTACCAAATACTGGATGAGATTGCCGGAGTGCTCGAGGCATTTTCCCACAATAAAGAGGAACCATAACTGGTACCGGCATTTGTCACATACGGAAGGCCTATTGAATTTAACTGGGTCGAATTATTCATTTGCGCATTTTTTAGTTGCTGTAGAATTCCATTGGCTTCGTTGGCCATATTGGCTTCTTTAAAAGCGAGGGCCATTTGCGCGGTACCTTCTAACCAAATAACATCTTTATCTTCATCAAAACAATAACCGGAAATTTCTTTTCCGTTATAACTTGCCACTTGGGTGTTTTTGTAACGTTCAGCTTTAATAAGTACTTCTTCAGGGAAATTCTCAAATATTAAATAACCCAGGGAATGCAAATCCATAGCATAATAATGGGTCTCATTTTCCGGCCACGCCACAAGTAGCTTGTCATTTGTGTTCCAGCGTTCTTGTTTAAGATAATTTAATATACCCTTATGAAAATCGTCATAACCCTTAACAGCATTGAACGCCGTAATAATGCCTTCTGTAATCTTATGTATTTGTGTCCCGTCTTCATTAATTCCGCCCCACAGGCCCCCGTCTTCATCCTGTAAACTTCTAATCCAGTTTTCTAATAATACGACCAATTCATTATACTTAGTATTTCCCGTTATTTGGTGATAGTTATTTAGCGCTATCAATAACCAGGCATTATCCCCCATCCAAATTCGCCTGCCGTTAGAACCATCACTATTTCTTAACTGGTAGAATCCTCCGTTATTCTCAAAGAATTCTGAATTGATACGTTCATTAAAATAATCAAAGACTCCTTCTGCTTTTTCAATTTCTCCTTCTGCCATAAATGCTAAAGCAGCCAGGGAATTATCATATAATGATACGTAGTCTGTTTTTTCAGAACTTGTCAGTAACCCATTGGCAAGCTGCATATTGTCTATCCATTGTGATATTTGAAGAGCTTGACTATCAAAATTTTCTTCTAAATTATTTTGAGGTAAATCTGGAAGGCCGTTTTCAATATAAATTAGAGCATCATATTCTTTAGTTGTATCAAGGGTACAGGAAACGACTAAAAAACCTAAGAGTGTAAAAATAAGTAACTTTTTAAGCATGATATAGGTGGTTTTTTGATTTGGGCAATCGTCTTATAAAATTAATACTCCATGGCCAGGTCTTTTGAGCTTTACGACCAACGAAAGGTATGTCCGACAAAATTCGAGGCTAAACACAGCTTATCCCATAAATGAGTTTTTAGCTGAAAACTGATCTTTTCAACTCCGTTAAAAAACATCGATGAACGGTAAGAGTTTCCTTATTTTTGTTTTAAATTATTTTATGAATCTTCCGGAGACTACAAAAAAGAGAGTCGTAATTATAGGCGCGGGTTTTGCAGGAATTTCACTAGCCAAGAAACTGAGGAAACTTCCTGTTCAGGTTGTTGTCATAGATAAACACAACTACCACACATTTCAACCGTTGTTATACCAGGTTTCCACAGGGGGTTTAGAACCAGATTCTATAGCCTATCCAATTAGGAAGATCTTAAAAAGGCTTCATAATTTTTATTTCAGGCTGGCTACGGTAACTAAAATAAACCCTGAACTTAAAGAAGTACATACAGATATAGGTAAAATCCCCTATGATTATTTGGTTATTGCTACGGGTACACGAACCAATTACTTTGGCAATACGGAGATCAAGGAAAACGCTATGTCAATGAAAAGCGTTCCACAGGCTCTAAACATCCGAAGTCTTATGCTGCAGAATTTTGAATTGGCAGATAACTGTAAAGATTTAGAAGAGCGTAAGTCACTCCTGAATTTTTGCATAATTGGTGCCGGCCCCACCGGTGTTGAACTTGCCGGAGCATTTGCGGAATTGAAAAAACATGTATTTCCAAAAGACTACAGACATCTTAATATTGATGAAATGGAAATTCATCTGTTCGAAGGAGCAGGTGTTGTTCTGCCTCCCATGAGTGCCAAAGCTTCGGCTAAAGCAAGGAAATTTTTAGAAGATTTTGGAGTGCATCTGCACTTGAATACCATTGTAAAAGGATACAATGGCGACCTTGTGAAAATGGATAACGGTCAAGAGATCAGAACCAGAAACTTTATCTGGACTGCCGGTGTTACCGGGGCAGCAGTTGAGGGATTAAATTCTGATGCTTTGATAAAAAGAGTTAATCGGTTTAAAGTTGACCGATATAGTCAAATTACAGGATACCCGAATATTTTTGCCATTGGAGATATAGCTTATATGGAAACTGAAGCCTATCCAAAAGGACACCCTCAAATGGCACAGCCGGCAATTCAACAGGGGGAACTTTTAGCCGAGAATTTAAACAGTTTATTGAAAGGTGTTTCTATGAAACCTTTTGTCTATAGCAATAAGGGTAATATGGCAACTATAGGCCGCAATAAGGCGGTAGTAGATCTTCCGGGTATTGAATTTGGAGGCTTCTTTGCATGGTTTATCTGGATGTTTGTTCACCTCATGTCGCTCGTTGGATTCAGGAACAGAGTAATCGTATTTTTTAATTGGGTTTATAATTACATTAATTATGATAAAGCCGCTCGCTTAATAGTCAGACCCTTCAAGAACAGAATATAAAACGGCTTAATTATAACAACTAATTTGGAATCCTTTTTATATCTTTGTAGTGTTGTGTTGTGCATCATTAATAATGGTGTATGTGTATAGATGCCGATATTGATTCGGTACTTGCCAATGAAAGGCTTTCCAATTTGGGAGGCTTTTTTTGTTAAGAACGTTCGTTGGTTGACGGATTAAAATAATTGCCTGATATTTATGGGGCTTTATTTTACAAAACCTTCAATTTGTCGTAATTTTAGTGATGACTTTTAAAGAGATCTGCTCATGCCATTATATCATAAACTTGGAAGTTTACCACACAAAAGACATACGGTTTTTAAGAAAAAAGATGGCAGTTTGCACTATGAACAGTTATTTGGAACCATAGGCTTTGACGGAATGTCTTCCCTAATGTATCATCTATACCGGCCAACTATGGTTAAAGAGGTTGGTGATTCAAAGGACATTTCCCCTAAAGCGGCGGTCAAGTATAATATAAAATCCAGATTGCTAAAAGGTTTTCAGGTATCCCCAGAGGATGATTATCTCGAAAGCCGAAAAGTTGTACTATTCAATAGTGATGTTCATGTTGGGCTCGCAGCCCCTAAAAAATCAATGACTGATTACTTTTATAAAAATGCGGACGCGGATGAATTACTCTTTGTTCACAGGGGTAAAGGAACGCTGAAAACGATGTTGGGTGAAATTCCTTTTGGATATGGGGATTATATTTTAATACCCCGCGGGATGATCTATCAAATAGAATTTGAAGATGAAGATAACAGACTCTTTATTACAGAGTCTTACCATCCCATTTATACCCCCAAGCGTTATAGGAACTGGTTTGGACAACTTTTGGAGCATTCACCATTTTGTGAACGCGATTTTAGACTTCCAGAAAATTTGCAAACGCATGATGAGCTCGGAGATTTTCTAATAAAAGTTAAGAAGCAAGGACAGTTGCATCAACTGACGTACGCATCTCATCCTTTTGACGTAGTTGGCTGGGATGGATATAACTACCCATATGCTTTTTCTATATTTGATTTTGAACCTATTACGGGGAGGGTACATCAACCGCCACCGGTTCACCAGACTTTTGAGACAAGTGCCTTTGTGGTTTGTTCCTTCTGCCCCCGCCTATATGACTACCACCCACAGGCTATACCAGCACCTTACAACCACTCTAACATTGATTCAGATGAGGTGCTTTATTATGTTGAAGGCGATTTTATGAGTCGGAAAAATATTGATCAAGGTTATATCTCTCTTCATCCTGCAGGAATTCCTCATGGTCCGCATCCAGGAACATACGAGGCCAGCATTGGCAAGAGTGGTACGGAAGAATACGCGGTAATGGTTGATACATTTAAACCACTGCAATTAACAGAAGCTGCGCTTGCAATTGATGATGGTACTTACTATCAGTCCTGGTTAGAGTAGGGCAACTTTATGTATAATAAAATGAAGCAGGCTTGCGGCCAGTTTAGCCGTTTGATCATCGCGGTCATATGTCGGATTGAGTTCGGCCACATCAGCACTTATTAATTTATTTGTTGCGATGAGTGTATCCAACGCAACCATTGCAATATCTACCGAAAACCCCATAGGGGAGGCAGCGCTAACACCGGGTGCAAAAGCGGAAGAAAAACCATCTAAATCTATTGTCAGGTAAACAAAATCTACTTCTTTACAGAACTCATTAATTTTATTAATAACGTAAGAAGTATTCTGCTTATGAAAGAGTTCGGCCTCAATATATTTTACATTCCATTTGCGGGCACGCTCAAATAATATACTATCGTTGGCATCATTTCTTATACCAAGACACAAATAATGGAAGTCCAAATTTTGAGTGTTATTATCGGTTGCAATTTGATAAAATGGTGTTCCGGAATTATTGGCATTTTCATTAGATCTTAGATCAAAATGGGCATCCAGGTTTACTATTCCAATTTTTTGGTCATTGCCTACAAATTTTTTAATTCCATTATAATGTCCGTATGCTATATCGTGACCTCCCCCTAACAATAATGGTAAGCCTTTATAGTGCAAAATCTGAGCTGCTTTTTCAGCCAATACACTTTGCGCTTTCTCCATATCATCCCCTACACATACCACATTACCTCCGTCATAAATGGCAGTACTTTCATTTAAATGATGTGGTAGTTTTGCCAACTGCCGGCGTGTAGCCTGAGGACCTTCCTTTGTTCCTGTTCTGCCCTTATTTCTCTTTACACCTTCATCACATTCATAACCCAGGATTACGAAAGTTTTATCTCCGTATACCGGGATATTTTGTAACTCCAGATCTATTTGCTCTACCTTTTGGTAAACATATAGATTCTGATCGGCCTTTCGGCCAGTCCAAATATTTTTTTCTGTTGGTTTGTATAAATTCATTGGGTTATTAAAATAAGCCATCTAATAATTTATCAGCCACTATGTTGGGTAGTGTAACTTTTAAATTAGGGCTGCGTTTCATCTCCCTTTTGATGGCGAACAGTGCTTCCTTATTTCTAGCCCAACTTCTGCGCGATATCCCATTATTTACATCGAAAAAAAGCATATTTTTCAATCGTTTCGAGGCTCCTGCTGAACCATCAAGAACCATTCCGAAGCCCCCGTTAATCACCTCGCCCCAGCCAACTCCACCACCATTGTGAATGGAAACCCAGCTTGCTCCTCTGAAGCTATCTCCTATAACATTGTGGATAGCCATATCTGCAGTAAACTGACTTCCATCGTAAATATTGCTGGTTTCTCTGAATGGAGAATCCGTTCCGCTTACATCATGGTGATCCCGTCCCAGGACAATAGGTGCAGAAATTTTCCCGGAACTTACGGCTTTATTAAAAGCCTGGGCGATCTTAATTCTTCCTTCCGCATCTGCATAAAGGATACGTGCCTGCGAACCTACCACCAGTTTATTGGAATCGGCTTCTCGAATCCATTTGATATTATCTTCCATTTGCTGTTGAATCTCTTCAGGTGCAGAATCTCTGATTTTCTCCATAACGCTTAAAGCTATTTCATCCGTCTTTTGAAGATCTTCAGGATTACCCGAGGTACATACCCATCTAAACGGACCAAATCCGAAGTCAAAACACATCGGCCCCAAAATGTCCTGAACATAGGACGGGTATTTAAAATCAATATTGTTTTCAGACATAACATCGGCACCGGCCCTTGAGGCCTCCAGTAAAAAAGCATTCCCATAATCAAAGAAATAGGTTCCTTTTTTCGAATGTTTATTAATTGAATTCACCTGCCGTCTCAAAGATTCCTGAACTTTTTCTTTAAACAATTCCGGGTTTTCCGCCATCATAATATTTGCTTCCTCAAAGGTCAATCCGGCGGGATAATACCCTCCTGCCCATGGATTGTGCAGCGAGGTTTGATCTGACCCAAGGTGAATAAATAATTCTTCCTCATAAAATCTTTCCCAGACGTCAACTACATTCCCAACATAGGCCAGGGATAATATTTCATTCCCGGCTATTGCCTGTTTGGTCCTACGAATCAGACTGTCCATATCAGCATGAAGTTCATCAACCCAGCCCTGTGCATATCTTTTCGTTGCAGCAGCCTCATTTACTTCGGCACAGACCGTAATACAGCCGGCAATATTCCCTGCTTTTGGTTGGGCTCCGCTCATGCCGCCTAAGCCGGCAGTAAGGAATATTTTGCCATTCGGGGATTCAGATTTTAGTAATACCTTTCTGAAAGCATTCATTACCGTAATGGCAGTTCCATGCACTATGCCTTGCGGGCCAATATACATATAAGATCCGGCAGTCATTTGCCCGTACTGCGTGACCCCAAGAGCGTTGAATTTTTCCCAATCGTCCTGACTGGAATAGTTGGGAATCATCATTCCATTAGTAATTACCACCCTGGGGGCTTCCTTTGAAGACGGGAATAAACCCATAGGATGTCCGGAATACATATGAAGGGTTTGTTCATTGGTCATGTTTGCCAGATATTGCAAGGTCAACAGATATTGTGCCCAATTTTGAAAGACGGCACCATTACCTCCGTAAGTAATTAATTCTTCAGGGTGTTGTGCCACTTCAGGATCCAGATTATTCTGTATCATAAGCATTATCGCTGCTCCCTCCACTGTTTTGGCAGGATATTCTGAAATTGGACGGGCATGTATTTTATATTGCGGTTTAAAACGATACATATAAATTCGACCATATTTTTCCAATTCCATAGCAAATTCTGCAGAAAGCTCGGAATGCCAGGCAGGAGGAAAATAGCGTAGCGCATTTCTTATCGCCAGCTTTTTTTCACCCCGGCTTAGGATCTCCTTTCTTTTTGGTGCATGATTCAATTCAGTAATTCGTGGCCTTGATAGAGGTAATACTTTAGGAATTCCAAGTAGGATCTCATCGCGAAAACTCAATTGTATTTTGGAACTTTGCATCTTTCCTATGGGTTATGTTTGTCGTAAATTAATTTACCTTTTTTAAATACCATACATGGCTTAAAAGCCCCTTGGTTGTAGAGAACTTCATTAAAATTGTCCGTATGGAACAGGTTAAAATCGGCCAGATAACCAGCTTTTAGTTTGCCTCTATCTGATAATTTAAGTGCTGCCGCTGCCCTAAATGTTATTCCGGCCAAAACTTCTGCATTTGTTAATTTTTGCATGGTTCCCAATATGGCGGCCTGGGTAAGAAGATCGCCCATAGGGGCAGACCCCGGATTATGATCACTTGCAATGGCCAAGGCACCACCAGCATCCAGAATTTTCCTGGCAGGAGTAAAATTACATCCCAAGCCTAAAGAGGCCCCGGGTAAGGCTGTGGCTATCACATCACTTTTTGCCAATAATTCTATTTCATGCGATGTACTTGCCTCCAAATGATCTGCACTTACCGCATTAAATTTAACGGCAACCTCACTTCCTCCCACAGAGAACTGATCTGCATGGATAGTAATTTCAAAACCCATTTTAGCAGCTTCGGAAAGGTAAGGCGCTATTTCAGATTGATCAAATGCTCCTTTTTCAATAAAGGCATCAACTCTGTTTGCTAATTTTTCTTTCTTTAAAATGGGGAACAGTTGCGCACTTATTTCTGATAGATACTCAGACAAATTACCCTTAAAATCCCTTGGAAGCATATGAGCTGCCAAGCAAGTGGAGACAAAATCCAATGGGAACTGATCATCAGCCTCCTTAATTGCCTGTAGCATCTTTAGTTCTTCCTTCACTGAAAGGCCGTAACCACTTTTAACCTCAATGGTGGTTACGCCATTTTTAAGATGCTGTTTGGCTCTTTTAATTATTCCCTTGATCAACTCATTTTTTGTAGCCTTTCTTGTTTGTTGTACAGTATCCCAAATACCACCTCCTTCCTCCGCAATTTCTAAATAGGTTTTGCCCGCATTCCTCATAGCGTAATCCCTGGCTCTGGATCCTCCAAAACAAATATGGGTATGAGAATCCACAAATCCGGGAAGGCAGATATGCTTTCCTTCTAACCTAATCAATTTTACGTCCTGATCTTGTACGTCGGTTTCGAGTTTTTTAAAACTATCCACGGTTTTAATAAGGCCGTCGGCAAAAAGGATTCCCGCATTTTCAATGATCTGTAACTGACTATCCGAAACAGCGCCTTTTAGGGGTATTCCTGTCATAGGAATTACCTGGCTTAAGGGTCCAATAAGCGTTAATTGTTGCATAGTCATTAATAGTTTTCAAACTCTTCTGAAAAAGTTGTCTGTAAAGAGAGATTCTTTTTTTTACAAACCGTATTTATACGCTGTATTATGGTTTGGTTTCTTACCAATTTTATTCCTTGTTCTATATCATCGGCAAAAACCCTGTCTTTTTTTGCGAAGGCCACTTTTTTACGAACTTCCTTATGCACTTCTTCAAGCAATATCCCCGATTTTAAAGGTTTTCTATATTCAAAGGCCTGAGTAGCCGTAAGTAATTCAATGGCCAATATTTTTTCCAAATTTCCAAGTACTCTTAAAGCTTTTCTGCCTGCAATAGACCCCATACTTACGTGGTCTTCCTGCCCCATAGAAGTAGGAATGCTGTCTGCGCTGGAAGGAAAACAAAGCCCTTTGTTTTCACTCGCCAAAGCCGCAGTGGTGTATTGAAGGATCATGTATCCTGAATTTATCCCCGTATCTTCCATGAGCAATTTAGGAACTCCCGGACTATTGCCTTCCAGCGCCAGGTAGATTCTCCTGTCTGAAATATTGCCCAGTTCAGAAGCTGCCAGACAGGCATAATCCAATGCCATAGCCAGAGGTTGCCCGTGAAAATTACCACCGCTTATTGTCAATTCTTCATTGATGATAATTGGATTATCTGTTACAGAATTTAGTTCTACATGTACCAATTCCTTGAGGTGTAACCAGGAATTTCTGGATGCTCCATGCACCTGAGGAATACAACGTAAGGAATAAGGATCCTGCACCCGTTCACAATCAATATGATTTTCCATGATCTCAGAACCTTTCAGGAGTAATTTCACCCTTTGCGCTACATGTATATTGCCCTTAAAGGGCCGCAGGCTATGTAATTCATTATAAAAAGGTTTTACGGAGCCCTGTAAACCTTCAATCATCATGGCGCCGATAATATCGGCATGCGAAAGGCAATTGTGTAATTTCTCCAATACTTTTAAGGCATGTGCTAAGATAAACTGAGTGCCGTTTATAAGTGCCAATCCCTCTTTGGGGCCAAGTTCCAGAGGTTTCAACCCTGTTTTTTTAAATAATTCCTCCGTTCCAATAATTTTGTTTTCAAAAAGGACCTTACCAAGCCCAATTAGTGGTAAAAACAGATGAGAAAGAGGAGCTAAGTCTCCTGAAGCCCCAACTGATCCCTGAGAAGGAACAAGTGGAATAGCATCGTTTTCTATATGCCAAAGAATTCTATCCAGGGTTTCTTCGGCTATCCCGGAATATCCCTTGGCAAGTGAATGTATCTTTAAAATAAGCATCAGTTTAGCCAGTTCTGTCTTTATCGGCTTGCCAACGCCAACACTATGGCTTTTGAGAATATTTGTCTGTAAAATTTTGGTTTCTTCTTTAGAAATATTGGTAGTGCATAAGGGCCCGAACCCGGTATTTATCCCATAAACAGCCTGTCCTTTTTCAACTATGTTTTCAACTACAAGTTTACTCTTCCGAACTCGTTTTCGCGAAGCATTCGATAATTGACCTTGAATTGTACCTCTTGCAATTCCTAATGCGAGGCTACAACTAAGTTCTTCTTCTCCATACAGAAAGGTATGAGTTGGTGAAACCATTAAATAGTATTTTTAGTACTATAAATGTATTCATTAAGTTTCAGAAAAATGGAATTGCAGCCCCACTTTAATTTGAATATTATATCACCGTTAGAAATTCTAACTTTGTAAAACTAAAATGTTTAGAATGATATTTGAATTGATTAAAAAGAGGCGATCTGTATTTCCTGCTCAATACACAAACCAGCCAATAGATAGATCAGAGATTGAAAAAATTCTGGAAGCAGCAAACTGGGCACCGACCCATAAAAAAACAGAACCCTGGAGGTTTAAGGTTTTTCTGGGAAATTCAAAAGAGCAGCTAGGCCAATTTCTTGCAAAAAAATATGAGGAAACAGAGGCGAATCCAAAAGCTTTTAAAGTTAAAAAACTACTCGACAACCCAAGCAGGTCGGCGGCTGTTATAGCAATATGTATGCAAAGAGATCCGAACGAAAGCCTTCCGGAATGGGAAGAAATTGCAGCAACGTCAATGGCTGTTCAGAATATGTGGCTTTGTTGCACGGAAATAGGAATAGGTTGTTATTGGAGTTCACCAGGACTCATAAAATATATGGGGGAATTTATTGAACTCGGTAAAAGGGAACAATGTCTCGGGTTTTTATACATGGGACATTACGAAGAGGAAATCTCTGTTGGGGATAGAAAACCTGTTGAGGAAAAGGTGGTTTGGTTTAATTAGGGGCTAGTAAAAAAACGGGAATAGGTCTTCCTTAAATTCCCAGGCTTTAGCTATAAAAAGCCCTAAATAAACAATAGTTACTACAAATTTTAAAAATGTGCCGGTAAGAAAACCTATAAAAGAACCAAAAGCGGCCTTAAGTGCTGTTTTATTATCTGCCTTATTTATTAATTCTCCAATCAGTGCTCCAACAAATGGCCAAATAATTATTCCTAAAATGCCCAGAATTGGAAATAATATAGCCACAAGCAACCCCGCTACGGTTCCGGCCATTCCGGCCTTGCTGCCTCCAAATTTTTTCGTGCCCATTGCTGGGATAATATAATCTAATGCAAATACTATTGCCGCCACTAAAAATGTAATGCCCAAAAACCACCAATCATTAGGTACTGCTCTGGTTAGAACCAATAATAAAAGACCTATCCAGCTTATTGGAGGGCCGGGTAAAACGGGTAAAAAGCTCCCCAGGATTCCAATGAGCATAATGAAAAAACCCAAAAGTAATAAGGCAATGTCCATAAAAATAATTTGTAATTGGACGAAGATAGCGTCTATTTGTTACATGTCTTTTTGGGGAAGCGGGAAATCCAGAAATTCTGGGGCTTATTTGCCCGAAAAAATCGTAATTTTCCGCAAGAATACCTATTAGATGAGGAAGTTGCTAATTTTGTTTTGTCTTTGCCTGATATCTTCCTGTGATTTGTTTACCTCAACCGAAGTTAAAACACAAAAACTGGTTGAAAAAGAATTACAGGCAATCAATTGGAATGATGTTGACCAATATCCACTATTTGATGATTGTGACGAAACGGCGTCTAAAGCTTCACAAAAAGAGTGTTTTGAAAACACCCTGCTTTTGCATTTTTCGATGACCTTGCAGGAATTCGAATTTATATTAGACAAAGATGTTGAGGAAGCAGTATATGTAGATTTCCTGGTTGATAAAGAAGGAAAAATTACCGTTTTGAATATTGATAAAAACAGTCTTATTCAGGAACAGATTCCTGAATTTGATGGGATTGTCAGCAGAAGTCTTAAAAGTCTGCCTGCATTAGGGCCGGCTTTGAAAAGAGGAATTCCGGTAAATGCTAAGTTTAGGATTCCTATTATTTTAAACTCAGAGTAAACAAAATAAATTGCAAAACGAAAAAATCATATTGGGCATTGATCCGGGAACTACTATTATGGGATTCGGAATCATTAAAGTAACCGGGAAGAAGATGACATTTATTCAAATGAATGAATTACTCCTCAAAAAATACAATGATCCCTTTACCAAACTCAAACTTATTTTTGAACGAACCATAGAATTGATTGACACCTACCATCCGGATGAAATTGCTATTGAAGCTCCCTTTTATGGTAAAAATGTCCAATCTATGCTAAAACTTGGCCGGGCACAGGGCGTGGCCATGGCAGCCGGGTTATCCCGGCAAATTCCGATAACTGAATATCTGCCAAAAAAAATAAAAATGGCGATTACGGGTAATGGCAATGCCAGCAAAGAACAGGTAGCAAAAATGCTCCAGAGCACTTTAGGACTAAAATCGCTTCCAAAAAATTTGGATAGTACAGATGGTCTTGCGGCGGCGGTATGTCATTTCTATAATGAAGGAAGGGTAGAAGTAGGCAAGAGTTATACAGGATGGTCTGCATTCGTAAAACAAAATGAAGACCGGTTAAAGTAGGTTGTAGTCACTAGTTATTTAATTGCTTTATTCTTAATCATTCTATGGCTGGCATCTACATACACATTCCATTTTGCAAACAGGCCTGTCATTATTGTGACTTTCATTTCTCTACTAATTTGAGGAAAAAGCAAGATATGGTAAGCGCCTTGCAGAAGGAATTATTGCTTCGCAAAGATGAATTGAAAAATGAAGAAGTACAGACCATTTATTTTGGGGGCGGTACGCCATCGGTTCTAGAAATAGGAGAAATCAATGAAATTATAAAATCTGTTGATGAGAATTATAGGGTGATTGAGCATCCTGAAATAACCATGGAAGCCAATCCGGATGACTTATCGATAAAAAAAATAAAGGAGTTGAGCGATTCTCCTATTAACAGATTGAGTATTGGCATACAATCCTTTTTTGATCAGGACCTTAAATTGATGAACAGAGCCCATGATGCCAAAGAAGCAGATTTATGTCTCAATGAGGCCAAAAAGTATTTTGATAATATTTCTATTGACCTTATCTATGGGATACCTGGAATGACAAATGCGCGCTGGGAAGAGAATATTAATAAGGCCTTGTCTTACGAGTTGCCACATATTTCTAGTTATGCATTAACGGTGGAGCCCAAAACTGCTTTAAAAGTATTTATTGACAAGGGAATTATTCCCAATGTAGATGATGAAGTGGCCGAAGAACATTTTAATATACTATGTACCCTTTTGGAGAAGGAAGGGTTTATAAATTATGAAATCTCCAACTTTGGGAAAGAAGGATATTTCTCTAAGAACAACACAGCGTATTGGAAGGGAAAAAAATATATTGGAATAGGACCTTCGGCACATTCTTATGACGGCACAAAAAGGGGATGGAATATCAATAATAATTCGAAATATCTTAGATCAATTAAAGAGAATATACTGCCGCTGGAAGAGGAAGTACTCAGCAAAACAGACCGATACAATGAATATGTCATGACCGCATTACGAACAATTTGGGGAGTTTCTTGGGATAAAATAAGAAACGAATTCGGGACTAATTATTACGAGTACCTATTGGATCAATCTGATAGATATATCAAAGAGAAATTACTTGTAACAGAAGGGGATAAGCTCTCTGTCACTAAAAAAGGAAAGTTTTTATGTGATGGGATTGCTAGTGATTTATTTATGATTAAATTGAAATAAGATTTTTGATTAGAAGCCATGCTCGCACGAATAAAACATAATAGCAGGGAATACAAGATAGATTTGTCCAAGCCTCTGGATATTTCGATTCCTTTGAGCGGCAATGAATCGAATGTAAGGGCCTGGAATCTGGATCCACCTAAGATAGAACCACATATGGAAGAGGGTTTTATTGGGAAAGTATCCGAAGGTGCTTCGGTAAATTTTAATGATATCAGTTTTAATCCACATGCGCATGGAACTCATACAGAATGCCTTGGACATATCACAGAAGAGACCTATTCCATAAATAAGCAATTGTCAGACTATTTTTTCCTTGCTGAGGTGGTCACCATCGCCCCTGAAAAATATCAGAATGATTTTGTGGTCTCCAAAAAACAAATTCAATATGCGATTGGAAACAAAAAATGTGAAGCACTTATAATCAGAACTTTACCTAACCTTAAAGAAAAATTATCAAGAAAATATTCCGATACAAATCCACCTTATTTATTGGAAGAAGCAGCTCAATATTTAGTGGATAGGGAAATTAATCACTTGCTCATAGACCTACCTTCAATAGACAGGGAGAAAGACAATGGAGCGCTATTGGCACATAGGGCATTCTGGCAAGTTGAAGGCAAGATGCGTACCAGGGCCACTATTACAGAATTTATATTTGTAAACAATTCTATTAAAGACGGCACCTATATTTTAAACTTGCAACTGGCCCCAATGGAAAATGATGCCAGTCCAAGCAGGCCGGTAATATTTAAACCTATAGAGTCATGAATACCCTAATCAGGTTAGAGGAATTTGCAATGTTTGTATTTGGTTTCTATCTTTTTAGTTTCCTCCCTTTTTCCTGGTGGTGGTTTTTTGTGTTTCTTCTGGCCCCGGATATTGGAATGATGGGATATATTTTTGGTGATAAAATTGGAGCGGTTTCATATAATATCTTTCATCATAAAGGTTTGGCAATAGTTATTTATATTTTTGGAGCATATTATTCTCTTCCTTTGTTAGAAGGAGTGGGAGTAATTTTATTTTCACACTCAGCGCTGGACAGAGCTTTGGGTTATGGCTTAAAGTATAAGAAAGGATTTAAGTTTACACATTTGGGAGAAGTAGGAAAAAGCAATGGATAGTATTTTTGAACTGTTTTTGGGGTTAATATTGGGCGCAATCCTAATGTATTGGATGTACTCATTATTTCGTATTAAGAGGAGCAAAGAGCTCACAGAGCATCAATCCACAATAATTTTGGAAAAAATTAAAAGCGTCTGTAAATTGATCTCTGTGGAGGGTGATTTTGCTGAGATTTACAAATATGAAAATACCAGGGAACACTTTATGAGTTTGCTTAGTAGCAAGAAAACGGCCCTGATAGTAATTAATGCAAAAGCTCAAATAGGTTACGACCTTAAAAAAGTATTAATGCACGCAGATACTGATAAAAAGAAAATAATTCTAACCAACTTTCCACAACCGGAGGTGCTTTCAATAGAACCCGAACTTGAATTTTACGACATAAAAAATGGACTTTTCAATTCATTTACTCCAAAAGATTTGACAGCCTTAAATCAGGAAGCGAAAAAACATGTCATGGAAAAAATTCCTGAAAGCGGACTTATGGATACGGCTCGGAGGGAAGCATTGGAGGCAGTTTTATTAATTGAAAAGATAGTGGAAACCATCGGCTGGAAATTAGATTATTCAGCTTTAAAATTAAGTGAGGATAAGAAACCTTTTATCGAAAAATAGTATTTTAAATTTAAATCATAAAAAAATGAAAAGGACAATTTGTATTTTAACACTTTTAGTAATCTCCGGAACAACATTCGGCCAGGCGGCAGATAAGCATATGAAAAATTTAGACCCAGGATTTGTACACGTCGTTTACTTTTGGCTCAACAATCCCGACAATAAAGATGACCAAAAGCAATTTGAAAAAGCGTTGAAGAAGTTTATGAAGAAGTCAAAACATGCCAACACGCAATATTTTGGTAAACCCCCTACAGCTACCCGCGATGTAGTGGATGATTCTTTTACATATACCTTAGTCCTGAGTTTTAAAAATGCAAAGGAGCAGGAGAAATATCAAAAAGAAAAAGCACACGAGGCATTTATTGAGGAAGCGCAAAACCTTTGGAAAAAAGTGGTCGTTTATGATTCAGAGGGAATTAAATTATAATTTTCGGGGGTTAAATAGTGTTATGTGTGCGTGTTTTGTCGGCAATGGACATGGTTAATTTGCTTAGAAAATGAATATTGAAACGTACAGGGGACTTTGTTTAAGCAAAAGCGGAGTTACTGAGGAATTCCCTTTTGATGCCGATACACTGGTCTTTAAAGTCATGGGTAAAATCTTTTCAATAGCTCCGCTTGAACGGATTCCATCGCAGGTAAATTTAAAATGTGACCCGGAGAGGGCCATTGAGTTGCGGGAAACCTATGATGGGATTATAACCCCAGGATATCATATGAGCAAATTACACTGGAACACATTATTTCTGGAACAGTTGCCTTCAAAGTTGATATCAGAACTTGTTAATCATTCCTATGAATTGGTAGTTTCTAAGCTAACAAAAAAACAAAAGGCCGCGCTCAAGGGTATGATTTAATCTTTAAACCCCATAAAGAATACCATATCTTTACCCCCTCAATTCAAAGAGCTAGTTTATATGCTTAACCCCACAACATTCTATATAGAAAGAGAAGACAAATTGAGCAAGCTGCTTGTTCAGGTGAAACAACAATTATGGGTCTCTAGTATGCTTAGGCTGACGGTTTTTATCCTGGCAATTTTGGGGATATACCTGTTTTATGACAACTCAAATTACCTCCTTTTAATTATTCTTTTCTCGGCAATACTCTTCCTCTATTTGGTTTCAAGACATAGCGACCTGACTTACCAAAAAAATAAATTGTTAGCCTTGATCTCCATTAATGAAACGGAGCTGCAGGTATTGGATCGAAAATTTTATGATCTCCCAGATGGAAAAGAATTCATTGACCGCGCACATTTTTATAGTCAGGATATAGATCTTTTCGGGAAAGGTTCTTTTTACCAATATTGTAACCGCACAGCTTTACCGGAAGGCAGTAAAACATTGGCAGGACTATTTACTGAAAACAATATCGAAAATGTAATAGAAAAACAGGAAGCCATAAAAGAACTGGGATCAGCAGCGGAATGGAGACAGGAATTTTCGGCAGTGGCCGGATTGATAAAAACGGAAATCTCGTCGGCTAATTTAATAAGTTGGTTAAAAACGTATCAGCCATTCGTTCCTAATCTGATGAAATGGTTACCCACCGTGTTTTCGTTTTTGTCACTGGCAGTTATTAGCCTCTATTACTTTGATTACCTTCCGGGATGGGGGTTATTGTTTTGGTTTTTCCTTGGCCTGGGTATCACAGGTAAGTATTTAAGCAGGGTCAATGCGCTTTCTCAAAACACATCGCAAGCACAAAGTAGTTTCCAGCAGTATCAACAATTGATATTGCTTTTGGAGAATATGAAATACCAATCTCAATTGCTGCAGAATGAAAAGGAGTACATCCTGGAAGAAGGCATAAAGATTTCCCAAATTTTAAAACAGTTTTCCGGGATGTTGAATGCTTTTGACCAAAGGAATAATATGATTTTTGGTGCTCTGGCTAATGGGTTTCTATTGTGGGACCTTAGGTATGCTTATTCCATAGAGAAATGGATTGGTGTTCATGGTATTAGTGTAGAGCGCTGGCTTAATACCATAGCTTTTTTTGATTCTTATAACAGTCTGGGAAATTTTGCTTTTAATCACCCCGATTATACTTTTCCTGAAATCACAAAAAATGATCTTATCATTGAAGCCAAAAATATCTCACATCCCATGCTCGACCCGGCTGAAGGGGTCACAAATAATTTTAAAATTAGTAAAGAAGAATTCTATGTAATTACCGGAGCAAATATGGCCGGTAAAAGCACATTCCTGCGCACGATCTCCCTTCAGATTGTTATGGCCAATATGGGCCTGCCAGTGTGCGCTACTTCGTTATTTTACCAGCCCATTAAACTGATTACCAGCATGCGAACTGTAGATTCTTTGACAGAACATGAATCTTACTTTTTTTCAGAACTAAAGCGTTTAAAGTTTATTATTGATAGTATCGGGGATGATGATTACTTTATTGTGTTGGATGAAATCCTAAAGGGAACCAACAGCACAGATAAGGCTATTGGTTCCAGAAAGTTTATCGAAAAGTTAGTTGGTTCTAATTCAACCGGGCTTATAGCTACCCATGATTTAAGTCTTTGTGAGGTAGCCAAAAGTCTGGAAAAGGTTGATAACTACTATTTCGATGCTGCAATTGTAAATGATGAATTGCATTTTGATTATAAGTTCAAAAAAGGTATTTGTCAAAATATGAATGCTTCATTTTTATTGAAGAAAATGAAAATAGTTGAATAATAGATGGATTCACTAACGCAAATAGTTTTAGGGGCCTCAGTTGGTGAGGTGGTACTTGGCAAAAAGGTGGGGAATAAAGCAATGCTTTATGGTGCAATTGCCGGCACAATACCCGATCTAGACGTCTTGAGTCGCTATTTGGTAGATACGGTTACTTATACGGAATGGCACAGGGGTTTTAGTCATTCTATTCTGTTTAGCCTTTTGTTTGCACCCGTTTTTGGATGGCTGATTTCTAAAATTGAAAAAAATTCCGGAGTAAGTTGGCAGGAATGGTCCAAACTTATGTTCTGGGGTTTGTTTACCCATCCTATTTTGGATTCCTTTACCACCTGGGGCACGCAACTTTTTTGGCCTTTTGATGTTCGATTGGCCTTCCAGAATATTTTTGTAATTGATCCTTTATATACGCTTCCTTTTCTGTTTTTCCTGATTTTGACTATGAGACAACACAGGCTGTCACCGGACAGAAGAAAGTATAATCGAATGGGTCTAATTGTTAGTAGCGGCTATCTAGTGGTAACTTTACTACTGAAGGGTATTACCTATAAGAAATTTACAGATAATTTGGAGGATCAGAAGATTGCTTATGAACAGATTCAAACCAGGCCAACCCCATTTAATTCAATACTATGGACTGCAAATGTGGATGTGGGGAAAGAATATTTAATAGGAGAATATTCCTTGTTTGATACCAAACCAATTGTGTTCAGGGGTTATCCAAAAAACCATGCCTTATTAGGAGAACTGGCAGGCGAGGATAAGCTTAACCGGTTAATAAAAATTACCGAAGGTTGGTATACCATTTCGCGGAAGGAGCAAACCTTACTCTTTAATGATCTTCGTTTTGGTTTGATAAGCCTGAATCCCATTGATCCAAAATTTGCTTTTAGTTATAAGTTGCTTAAACTAAAAAATGAGGTCATTGTTGAGGAAACCCCAAAATTCAAAGAAGACGCACAAAACGTCTTAATAGAATTATGGGCCAGAATCTGGGGAAATTAATCCCCGTGTTTCCAATTCTTTTTTATTGGTTAATATTCCTTATAGGCTTTTTATCTGAAGATCATGAAAAGTATCTGCCTGCAGACGCAGCAACTCTTCTGCTTTCTGTTTCTTATAGGCGTACACAGCTTCTTCTTCTGCTATTTCGCCATATATTTTCTCATTCAGTGAAGTGTCTGTAGCCAGGATTTTTTGGCGTTGCAATACTTTTTGCATTACCCAGGTCTCCACGGCACTTTCCTCATCTTCCAGTTTTAGGTCATAAGGTCCTTTTGGAGCCAGAAGTTTAACAATTATAGGTGAGGTTTCTATAGCAAGGAATAGAAGGAAAATAAAGAAAGAGGGAAACCAAGCGAGTTCTCCCAGCGCATTTATTCGTGCCATAAGACCGTCAAATCCGTCAATAATGGGTTGAGAATCATTAACTGCCTGCGAATATTCTGTATTGAGCGCTGCAATCTGGGTTTCTATATCTGCAATCTTGGTTGCATTTGCTTCCTTTAATTGTTTTAATTCTAACAAAGCCGCATCATGCTTTTCGCGTTTTTCTTTATACACCGGTCCTTTGCCTAAAAGCATAGTACCTGCCCTTCCTTCCGCCTCGGAAATATAAGTGTCGTAAAGGGCATTTGTTTCAACCTCTTTTACATTTATCTCATTCTTAAGTGATGCAACATCTTCATTCAGGCTGGCAACTACCGGAGTGTATTGCTGAGCAATCTGCGCTTTATTTGCCAGCGTGAGTTCGTTTTTTTGTTCCAGTAAAACCTGGTTAATTTCCTTTTCGAAAATTTTCATTTCCAAAGGTTTGGAGATTACAACGGCAATAATAACTGCCAAAATTATCCTGGGAGTAGCCTGTAAAAATTCACTTTTAAGGCTGTCTCTTTTTTTAATAGTAGAGACAATAAACCGATCCAGGTTAAAAATTAGAAGGCCCCAGATAAGTCCAAAAAAGATGGCGGTATAAACGTTGTCAAATACAGTGTACAGCGCGTAACTACTTGCAATAAAGGCCATTACAGCGGTAAAAAAAACAGTGGCACCTATGCCTGCGTATTTGTTTTGTTCTCCTGAAGAACAGGATTTAAGAATGCCGGTGTCCGCTCCGGAACAGAGGATAAAAAAGCGTCGTATCATTATAGTGTTCGTTTTTGATTCTAATGGTTAGAACGCAATTTGCATAGATTTGTTACACTAAATTGAAATAAAAATGCCTCATTAAGAAGGTTTTATGATTTACTGGTTTTTACCCTCAGTATTTGTTTGGGAATTCACGAGGCAGCTCAAATCTAACTTCCTAAAGAAAGAAGTTCCGTATAGTATTTATAGAAATAAGGTATCGTTTCAATTCCTTTCAAAAAATTCCATACTCCAAAATGCTCATTCGGAGAATGAATGGCATTGCTGTCCAGTCCAAAACCCATTAAGATGGACTTAGACCCTAATTCCCTTTCAAATAATGGGACAATAGGGATGCTACCGCCGTTTCTCTTGGGTACGGGCGCTTTTCCAAAGGTTGTCTCATAGGCTTTACTGGCTGCCTGGTAACCTATACTATCAATAGGGGTTACATAACTTTCACCACCATGATGAGGAATAACTTTTACCTTAACTCCCGGAGGGGCAATATTTTCAAAATGGGTTTTAAAAAGTTGAGTGATCTCATGCCAGTCCTGATGTGGTACCAGTCTCATTGATATTTTTGCATGTGCCTTACTCGCAATAACGGTTTTTGCGCCTTCTCCTGTATAGCCGCCCCATATACCGTTTACATCTAGTGTAGGCCTAATGGAGTTCCTTTCATTTGTAGTATATGAAGATTCGCCAAAGACATCATCAATATCCAGCGCCGCTTTATATGCCTCCAGGTTAAAAGGCGCTTTTTCCATAGCGCTGCGCTCCTTCCGGGAAAGTTCATCTACCTTATCATAAAATCCGGGAATGGTAATATGGTTATTTTCATCATGCAAAGAGGCAATCATTTTTGCAAGGATGTTGATAGGATTGGCCACCGCACCTCCGTATAGCCCTGAATGTAAATCCCTGTTTGGCCCCGTTACCTCCACTTCCACATAACTCAACCCCCTCAGGCCGGTAGTGATAGAAGGAACATCATTAGCGATCATTCCGGTATCAGAAATTAGAATAATATCATTGGCTAATTTTTCATGATTCTCTTTTACAAATGCCCCCAGGCTTTCGCTTCCTACTTCCTCTTCCCCCTCAATCATAAATTTAACGTTGCACGGAAGCTCGTTGTTTGCAACCATGAATTCAAGTGCTTTCACATGCATATAGACCTGTCCTTTATCATCAGAGGCTCCACGGGCATAAATGGCTCCATCGGGGTGGAGTTCCGTTTTTTTAATTACAGGTTCAAATGGTGGGGAGTCCCAAAGATCTAACGGATCTGGCGGTTGAACGTCATAATGCCCGTAAACCAGAACCGTTGGCAGATTTTTATCAATTATTTTTTCTCCATAAACGATTGGATATCCCTGAGTTTCACAAATCTCAACAACATCACAACCGGCATTTTTTAAAGAAGTGGCAAAAGCCTCGGCAGTATCCAGAACATCCTGAGAATAGGCAGAATCTGCACTGACAGATGGCATTTTTAGAAGTTGGATGAGCTCATTTATAAATCGTTCTTTGTGTTGATTCAGGTAAGCCTTTATGTTTTGCATTATCAATAATTTGAAGAATGACTAAATTTACGAAAAGAAGGTTGATAATTTTAAAGTTCGATTATTTTTAAATTGAAATTTTGCTTTATATTTGCAACCCCATAATAACGATAGTTCCTTCTCCATACTATTTCAAAGGAGAAGTTATCGGGATGGGAAATGCAGGCGTGGTGGTCCCGATAGCTATCGGGAGGCAGACACGATAGACTTAGGGTCTAGTTCTGTATTTTGAAAAATAGTTTTTGCAGGCGTGGTGGAATTGGTAGACACGCTAGACTTAGGATCTAGTGCCGAAAGGTGTGAGAGTTCGAGTCTCTCCGCCTGTACGAAGTAAAGGCCCATCCATTATTGGATGGGCTTTTTTATGAAAAGCGAAGAGGGGAGAAGTTTATCCCGCCAAAAGCGGGAAGTCTCTCCGCCTTTACAGTTTAAAACCTCAACTAGTAAGTTATTAACATGTTGAGGTTTTTTAATTCTAAATAATATGCGATCAGTTTCTAGGAATGAACCTCTCCTGGTTGTACATGGTGGCAATAATAAGGGTACGGTCCTTAAGAACGTTATCCAGATGGCTTTGCTGGATCATAAGTCCTTATATTAAAATTTCATCGAAGATTTCAACATCAACCTTTGTACGATAATTTTCTTCAAGAACACCTTTTTCCGTCGTTGGAACCCATTGCATATTTTTTTCGTAAAGCTTAATATCATTTTCTTGCAAGGGATCCATCACCATTAAATAGATCCATTCATTATCCAGTAATGTTTTTAAGTTTTCATTCCGTAAAAGGATATCGGTTACCCGCGTTATTGGTGCTTGTATGAGCACTGAGAGACGTAGCGGCTTATGGTACATCTCGCAATCTGATTGAAATAATGATTGTAACGGCAGACCCATTTTTAGATCCCCGCCGTTACCCTGGACTACCCCAAATTTACCAGTGATATTATGTGTAATTTTGGAGCCTCCTCCAAATATATCATTGTCAACTGTTGAAAAATAATAATGGTTGTTGATCCACTGGGTGACTACCATAGGTCCCTGCATAATGCCTTCCAATGCCTTTCCTGTTATGTCCAATTCCCAATCGTAGGAATGAAGGAAGCAACGGCTATCAAGGTTGTCATTTTTAGTAAGTGCCCTGGGTGCCACGATGAACCCTGCATTTTTTGCCAGACCCCATTCGGGTCTGGTCTCCCCCCAATCATTTGCTTTGCGTTGGGCTAAAGCAATACTATTCCCTTGTATACCGAACCTATCTTGGGTAGCGGTTTGCTGTGCGCTTAACAAATCCGATTTTAGGTTAAGCAATTGCTCTTTATGTGAATCGGGAACTTCGGAATCAAAAATTACAATTTCATCTGTAGTCGTATTATGTTCGGCACCTATGAAATGAGTATCTGCCGGAATATTAAAATGATTATTATCTGCCAAGGCTTTTCTTACTTCGGGTAGATTTGCCAACTTGGCCAACATACGGGCGTTATGCCTGCCCGGGCTTGCAGCACATGCTCCACAGTCAAGGCTTGAACCAAAGGGATTGTTTGCGGAATGGCTACCGTGGCCTATAAAAAGTACTAAAGGTGAAAACTGTTTCCAACCCGTGAGGTCGAAAGCAGATTTTACAATGCGCACTTTTTCATCCAGGGGAATTTGAAGACTAATTTCATCTTGGGCATTGGCCCTAGTGATTTCGGGTTCACATAAAGACTCATATGATAAAGTGTTTTGCTTTTTAAGGCGATAAAAATGTCCTGGCGTTAAAGTCCGGGCCAATAAAGATAACCCATAATAGAATCCCGATCCTTCCACATATCCAAAAGCGGAAGGGAGCATATTCTTCATCCGTTTCAGAAAATATTCTCCGAATTTCAAGATTTCATTTTTCCTTTTATACGCTAATATCTTTTCATTTTTGTTAGCCTGTGGAATTTCAGAGACCTTATAGGAAGAAGACACGATAGGAGGGCAGGATTTACGGACCAGGGCATCGTCCAAATTCTCATAGTCCATCGCTATGCCAAAAAATCCGGCGTATCCATAGGTTTCATAATTACCCTTAGATTCCACGTGTCTTCGTATTAGTTCCGATCGGGTATCTATACAGAAGACCATTTGTGCGTCAGGGCAAGGTTCCCCGTTTCTGGAAGGTTTTGTGGTTAACGATTCTTTTCTAAAGGTTTTGATAAGCTGGTTTTGCCAGCTCTTCTCCCAAGCTTTCAACCAGATATATTGAAGTTTTGAGATCATATTATTTGTCTCTTCCTTTTCAATTTCAGGAAGTATCTGAACCTTCAATTTTTGCGCTATCCATAGACGCACCCCCAAATAATCTTCTAAGCTGATGGGATATTCTTGCTGCCAAAGCGAGTTGGATTCACTGCGGTAATTGATAAAGCCGGTCCATCCCGGTAATGCGGCTAATTGATATGTGAAGATTTTAGTGTACTCTTCTTTGGAGTAGCCGGTTAAAACATGTGCCAATGCCTCCGAACTGGTTTTTGGTATTTCACGAAGAGCCGTTATTCCTATTTCACTGTCATATATGGCTAATTTTCGCCATGCTTTATAAAAACCATCTTTTTTTCCCGGCATTTCCCATTCGGCCAGACCTTCATCCATAAAAATGGCAAGCCACTTTGCCATGATCCTGTCTAAATCATGGTTTATATTTTTTTCCTGGACTCTCTTTTGGGATTGCATTTGTTGCAAATAGAAATCCGGAGATTTGGACAATCCGTTTTCTCTCAATAGTGCGATGAGTATATTTTTTTCAATTTCTCCTTGCTCCCAAGCCTGGCGATATAATGAAGTTTCCGGGAAAATCTTCGCGTTTAAAAGATCTTTGGCATTATTTACTGCATCTTTGAAAGATACTTTTTCATAGCCTGATAGAGGATTTGAGGTTACGAAAGAGTACAAAGGCCAGGTTTTTCCAATAACTTTGGATGCTTCTTCGATACTTTTAAGAATGCGTTTTTGGATCATAACGATTTAGATTTATACATTAGGATGGATTTCTTATAGGGTTGGGATACGTTTAATAGCCTTACATAGAGCCAAGGGACTTTGCGGTAAATTCCTAATTTCATGATGAAAAAACCGACCAAAAACACAATACCAAATACAACCTGTATCACTGAAAGAGACCGAGGCACCACTACCATAGGCATTTCAGCCATCAAAGCTGTTACCCATTTGTACATTAGGGCATATATCCCTATACCGCATATAAACAAAACTGGGGGTAAAATTGTTTTCTGTAAAACCGATAGACTTTGCTGCTTGACAATATTATAGGTTACCTGTCCTACTGTAATTGCTACAATAAGCGTAAGGAAAATACCGCTGTCCAGTTCCGTTCCCTTTCCTGTTAATAGGGCAAACAGAATGGCTCCTAGTATGCCGAAGAATAGTACAACTACAGCTTGAAACGGTTTTATCCTTATCTGTGGTGGTTTTTGTGGTTTTGATTGTTCTATTGCCTCCCCGGAAGCAAGGAACAAATATGCTTTATAAAATCCATGTAGGATCAAATGTACAACAGCTGCATTGAAAAAGCCTAAACCACACTGCATGATCATAAAACCCATTTGAGCGATGGTAGAGCAAGCCAGTTTTTGCTTCACGTTGACCTGAAGAAGCTTGGTGAACTGTGCTATTATGGCTGTTAGCCCTCCGATGATAAAGAGAACGTTCAATGTATTTGAAGCAAACATTAAGGTTGAAAACAATGCCAGCAAAATTCCTGCACCATTAACAAAACCTGCATGCATGAGGGCCGAAGCAGGTGTGGGTGAGGTCATTGCAGAAAGCAACCAACGATGGAAAGGGTAAATTGCCGATTGAACAATGGCGGCAGTAATGACACATAAGGCCGCGATAGATACAATATACAGGGGCAATTCATTCAATGAAGAAACCAGACCACTTACCGTAAATTTTCCGCTTTCGAAGGCCAGTAGTAGCACTCCGGCGCTTAAGAAAAAGGTACCTGTGAGAAAATAACGCTGCGTAAATTTTGAAGCTTCACGGGCTTCTCCCCAATTGGAATCTATTCCAATCAATCTAGACATAAAAAATCCCATTCCCAACCAGCTGAGCAGAAATAATATAATATGATCGGACATTACAAATAACATAACTGATAAGGTAAAACCCAGGCATAATGTCATAAATCGAGAATGATATCTAAAACCATTTAGATAATTCCCAGCATAGGTGCTGACAAGCGCACTAAAGAATGTAACGGTGGTCAAAATTAAAATGGTAAAGCCGTTAACCCTCAAGATACCTCCCAGGGACCATTCGGGAATACTGGGAAAATAATACATCATGTATACCAGATTGCCTGTGAATAGCAGCCATAGAAAAGAAGTAATTATTTTTGGAAGGGTTAAGGAAAATGATTTATAGCTTTTTTCAATGGAATTTTGAGTAGTGCTTTCTTGTAAATTATTTTCAAGAGTCATTTTTAAGTTTTTAACAATTTTTAGTTTGCAAAAGGTTGATAGAAATACTTATAACAAATATGTTCTGACTATTTTTTGAACTACAGGTTCAGAATCATTAAAGATCACCTAATATTATGAACAGGATTTCTCAACAAGTTTAATGTCTATAGTGCTATTGATTTCCAGTTCGTAGCCATTTTTGTGGGCACTTAGCACTAGTTGTTCAATGATTTTCTTGGCTTCCTTCAACTCTTTGATCCGGTCTTCAGAGGTCAGATCGGCATCTGGCCCCTCATGTCTCAGGTTAAGTGATTTTACCGTATGGAATTTGATCTTGTCGTTGATCAGCGATAAAAGCACATCCGCAGCTTCGGCCGGACTAAATAGCCCTTTTATAAATGCGATGTTTTCTGTCATTTGGACAGTATTTGATCTGTTCGATCTTTAGGGTTTGAGATTGTTCGATAATTGCTACTTCGTATTTTGGCGATGAAAATTACACTCAAAATAAGGCTGCATATTAATATTCTATCCAGTAAAATAGAATCATTAACATAAGACATCATGATAAAGAATAGCAGGGCCACCATGCCTGCAATTGGTAAAATTGTAGATTTTGATAAATGCATATATTCTTTTTTTAAATGTTAGATTTCGGTTTACCGCATAACTTTATTTTGGCATTTATAACCATCATTCGGCAACAGTAATTTCCAGGATACCATTTATCTTTAGATTACGTCCCAGGCCTCTGGTATTGGAAATGAATTCTTTTGCAATTCTTTTTTCTTCTCGAAGCTCATTGATTCGACCGTCCAGTTGGTTCGTTTCATATTTATGGTTTCCTTCCCAAAGCTGGAGCCTTTGTATTTTATGAAAATTGATTTTTTCATCGATCAAAGCGATGATGACATCTGAGGCCTCTGATGGAGTGAACTCCCCTTTAATCAATTGAATTTTTTGTGTAGTTTTTTCAGTTTGTACCAATTCTTTTGTTTCCATACTGCTTGTTTTTAGGATTTATATGAGTTAAATTTTTAATTCTGTGGCAAAGATTATACATTTTAATTATAAATAATTATTTATATTAGTTATGTTATATATAAATATTATTTATGAATTATACTTTGCACCAACTCCAAATATTTTTGAAAATAGCTGAAATACAGAGTATTACCAAGGCTTCTGAAGAGCTCCATTTGACCCAACCTGCGGTATCCATTCAACTTAAAAATTTTCAGGATCAGTTTCCGATTCCACTTACTGAAGTTGTAGGCAGAAAGCTTTACATCACAGATTTTGGAAAAGAAATAGCCCAGGCTGCGGAAAAAATAATCAACGAAGTATATGCCATCAATTACAAAACGTTGGCTTATCAAGGTGAACTTTCGGGGCGGCTCAAAATATCTGTAGTTTCTACCGGCAAATATGTGATGCCCCATTTTTTATCTGACTTTATGAACCGTAATAATGGTGTAGACCTCATAATGGATGTGACCAATAAATCAAGGGTAATTGAAAGTCTTGAAATGAACGAGGTAGATTTTGCCTTGGTCTCAGTCTTACCCAAAAAATTAAAGGTGAATCGGGTGGAACTCATGCCAAACAGACTTTTTTATGTGGGCAGCAATAATTTAAAATTCAAGAATGCACCCACCAAAAAAAAACTGTTCGAAGTTCTTCCATTAATTTATCGGGAGCAGGGATCGGCCACTAGAAATGCCATGGAGACTTTTATATCGAGGAACAAATTTTCGGTACGGAAAAAGATGGAGTTGACTTCAAATGAGGCGGTGAAACAAGCAGTAATTTCAGGTCTGGGATGCTCGATCATGCCTTTGATCGGAATAAAAAATGAACTAAAAAACAAAGACCTGCAAATAATACCGGTCAAAGGGCTTCCTATTACAACAACGTGGAACCTGATATGGCTAAAATCGAAAAAACTTTCCCCGGCGGCGATGGCCTATCTTGAGTTTTTAAATTCTGAAAAAAAAGGCATAATAAAAGAGAAGTTCACATGGATTGATAACTTTTAACTATGGTAAACAATAGGTAAGTGATATTAATTTCTACTGCACTTATTTCAACGCTAGTCTAGTTCTGTGTGCCGGCCGGATTAAAGTTATAATACTGCAGCCTGTTTTTGAAAACCTAATCATTCTGAATAACACAAGGGTAGCATATTTTGTAGTATTAAATGGTGCCTGGTAAAATAGCTTTTAAGTTTAAATATCTAAAAATGTATTAGATCTTTTGGACACTTAAGGCAGAATTAGTTCAGTGACTATCTAAAGGGTCTAATTTGCTAACTTTACCCTATCGATCCAAAAAGGTCAGTTAGCCAACATTAATCAACTTTTTTTTCGAACAGGAATGCAATTTTACATAAGATTTATAGTAAAGTTGTGCAGCTGGGTGTAATCGAATCTAAAAACTAAAGATGCAAAAAACCACAAAGGAGCTTATTGACGGACAGTCTCTGTCGAAATTACAATACGCGACCTTTTTTGTATGCTTCATTATGAATATTTTGGACGGGATGGACGTCATGGTTATTTCTTATTGTGCATCTGCAATTGCGAAATCCTGGCAGGTGGGCCCGGAGGAGTTGGGCATTGTTTTCAGTTCGGGGCTTGCAGGGATGATGATTGGAGCTATGTTTTTGGCACCTTTTGCTGATAAGATCGGAAGAAAGAAAATGATACTAATCAGTGCGTTTTTGATGGGTGCCAGTATGCTCATGACTGCCTGGTCACAAAATGTTTCTGAATTGATATTGTTGCGGTTTTTAAGCGGTATAGGCATAGGAAGCATGTTGGCAAGTACAGCGGCACTGACCGCAGAGTATGCCCCCGACCGTAAAAGAGATTTTTGGGTCAGTTTTGTTTTGTCGGGCTATCCCGTAGGAGCTGTATTAACGGGTATAGTATCGGCAAGTTTAGTACCAGCTTATGGATGGCCTGTTATGTTCAAACTGGCCGGACTAGCCTCCTTTATCTGCTTGCCACTTGTCTATTTTTCACTGGCGGAATCGATTTACTTTTATATAAAAAAACAACCCAAAGGAGCATTGCTCAGCGCAAATGCAATTTTGAGTAAACTGGGCCATGAGGCATTGGAAAGACTCCCAAAACGGGAGGTAAAATCTTCAGGTATTCCAGTGAACAAGCTACTCAACAAAGAGTACAGGATACCTACATACCAGTTATGGACGGCCTTATTTATGGCATTTGGATGTTTGTACTTTCTAATAAGTTGGATACCAAAACTTGCAGAGGCTACAGGTCTTTCAATGTCATTGGCAATCTATGCCGGTACGGTTTTCAATGTGGGGGCCTTTTTTGGGATCATTATCCAGGGCTATTTTTCCTCACGAACAGGATTAAAGAAGACAGTGGCTGTTTTTTTGGTGGTAACAGGCATTTTGATGGCCACTTTTAAATTGTTTAGCGGTTCCAGTTCCTTGCTCTTTGTAATTGGTTTACTCGGTTTTACACTGCAAGGTGGTTTTGTAGGATTGTATGCGGTTGCTGCAAGGATGTATCCCACGGAATTCAGGACCACCGGGCTGGGCTGGGCTATTGGTATTGGCAGATTCGGTGCTGTGATTGGGCCGGCTCTGGGTGGTATCCTTATAGGCATGGGGCTTTCGATGGCAGAGAATTTTTTGATTTTTTCCATACCGGCCATAATTGCGGGAGTGATAACTTTTTACTTAGCTTCAACAAAACTATCCTGAAGCAAAATTCAAAAGGTCTTTACTAAGCATTCCATTCTTATACCTGCCAATATTAGTATCCTGCCTTTTTATATACTGCATCAAACCCTTAGTATCGTATTTGGTTTTTACATCGTTGGCCTGGAAGTGAATCTGTATTTGAAATTCCTGATTATCACGATTACTGCCATTCCAGCAGCAAAATTATTATATCCAGTGACATTATAAAACAAGAAATTTGAACTCTAAGGAATGATTATTTCCTCCAATTTCTTGGAAACTTTCCTTTTTTTCAGGATTCAAACATCGATTCAATTGATAAATTATTAAGCTTAATGGTAGCTGAAAATTGGAATGTAAAAAGCTTTAAAAGTAGTTTTTAGGTGTCTGCTACATTTCATTTTATTGTTTCTGGTGGAATTAAAGTATTTAAATCGAACCCTGATTCAGGTAGGGAACATACCGTTTTTGTTTTGTCCGAGGGAGACGTTTTTGACGTGTTGTCTTTGCTCAACACAAAACCACATAATGTTTATTGGGAAGCTCTGGATACCTCGGAGATCTTAAAAATATATATGAATCAAATGCGCGATTGGATCAATGAATATCCTGTCGTACGCAAGGCGATATTGTATTATTTGGGCAATCGAATGCGATAACTCATGGATGTGGCCACAGATGTAACCCTTCATAGTACATTGGCTAGGCTATCTTCCTTACTGCTTAAAAACATAAACGGCGAAACCCGAAAACTCGAATTGATCAACAACTTACCCAATGAAGAGATTGCGGGACTAATTGGTACTACAAGAGCAGTTGTAAGCAGGCACAATCAAGAACTGAAGCGCTGTGGTCCTATTTCTGTGAGCCTTAAGCAAATTAATGTCAAGAACCTGGAACTTTTGCCATCTATTGCAGAAGAAAATTATACCCCTTATACCATTAGTTCAGGTCTTGTGGCCACAATTATTAAATAGTCTATATTTTTTATCCACCTGATTTAAGGTGAGTGCTACCTAAGTAGCTGTTTGTGTTCACATAAAGCGATAACTTTAGAGTGTTCACTTTGTATAAACTATCACGAAAAAACACTCCTTTAATGTAATCCTGTTTTTGAGTTGCTTTTATTCTTTTATCGATAGTCAAATAATTTTTTTGATAATTCTGTCGATAGGTGTCCTAAGTATTTAAAAAAATGTGCTGAAAAAGAAAATAACAAGATGATCCTGACCAAAAAACTCCAATACATTTTTACTTCCTCTTTTTTGAAAGTGGCTAGGACTAAAAGGAATATGCCAAATATCGCTGTGACCATTGCATTCAAGTCAAAATACCCGAAGGCTGCATTTGTTCGGTGGAATCAGATAGATGTTTTTAAATGGCAAGTGAATTTCAGTCTAAAAGGCAATGATTTTTCGGCCCTGTTCAATAGCGACGGCAGTTGGTTGGAAACAGTTACCTTATTGTCGTTTGATCATACCCCTAAACAAGTGCAGCAAAGTTTTAAAGTAAAATACGGTTCTGAAGGTCTTCAGCAAATTCAACATGTAAAAACACCCAACAGAGATATTTTCGAGATACAATGGAGCAATGGTGTTTTTGTATGGAAACTTCTGTATGACATTTCAGGAAAAATCGTGGGGAAGTTAATTGTGTAATCAAATTGGAAGGAGTGTTGGTAGTGTTTCACTTTTAAAAATTTAGTCTTAAATTCGGAAAATGAAACTAGTAATCTTATCAACAAATCAAAACCTTTATTCAACCCGGAGGCTAATTGAAGCAGGAAAAAAGAAAGGGCACGAAATGCACGTTATAGACCATTCTAAATGTGATTTGGTCATTGAAAAAAGGAAACCTGGGCTTATTTATAAAGGAAAAGAAATTGAAGGAGTTGATGGAGTAATTCCCCGTATTGGTGCATCTATTACCTTTTACGGCACGGCTGTGGTACGTCAGTTTGAAATGATGAAGGTTTTCACTGCTGTAGAATCACAAGCGCTGGTGCGTTCCCGGGATAAATTAAGAAGTCTTCAAATTTTATCTAGGGCTGGGCTGGGTTTGCCCAAGACGGTTTTTAGCAACTATTCAAAAAACGTGGGTGCAATTATCGACAAAGCGGGTGGAGCACCCGTAGTAATCAAATTGTTAGAAGGCACACAAGGTCTGGGTGTGGTCCTTGCAGACAATCGAAATTCGGCAGAGTCCATTCTAGAGGCCTTCAACGGATTACAGGCACGCGTTATCGTACAGGAATTTATCAAGGAAGCCAAGGGTGCGGATCTCAGGGCTTTTGTGGTAGATGGTGTAGTTGTGGGAGCCATGAAGCGTCAGGGCAAGGAGGGTGAGTTCCGTTCCAATCTCCATCGCGGGGGTACCGCAAACATTATCGAACTTAGTGATGAGGAAGAAAATGCCGCCATAAAGGCAACCAGGGCCATGGGATTGGGAGTTGCGGGGGTAGATCTATTGCAATCGGCAAGGGGGCCATTAATTTTAGAGGTAAATTCTTCACCTGGTCTAGAAGGAATAGAGTCAGCTACAGGAAAGGATATTGCGGGTCAAATCATTAAGTACGTTGAACGAAATGCAGAGTAAAAAAGTTGAAGTACTTGGGCATGCTATTTCGAATGGAAAAGGAGTACAGCTTAATCTGGACATCGCTAAATTACATACCAGAACCAAGATTCAGGTACCGATTATTGTGGAACGCGGCAAAAAAGAAGGCCCCACATTGTTAATGACTGCGGGTATTCATGGCAATGAAATAAACGGTATCGAAATTGTACGCCAATTGATATCCAAAAAATTTAATAAACCGGAATGTGGCATGGTTATCTGTATACCTGTAGTCAATGTATTCGGGTTTTTAAATCAAAAACGACAATTTCCGGACGGCCGGGATTTAAACAGGGTATTTCCAGGTAGTGCAAGGGGTTCTTTGGCGAGCAGGTTTGCTTATCATATTGTAAAAGAAATAGTTCCTCTTGTTGATTACTGCATTGATTTTCATACAGGTGGTGACAGCCGTTTTAACACCCCACAGGTACGGGTAGGCGCTAACGATATTGAAAGTATTGAACTGGCAAAAGCCTTTGGAGCTCCTTTTATTATAAAATCTAAACGACGTGAAAAATCCTTCAGAGAGACCATGCACAAGCTTGGGAAAAAAGTGTTGGTTTTTGAAGGAGCAAAAGCCTTGCATATTGACAATTATGTCACCAAAACAGGAGTTGGGGGTGCACTTCGGGTAATGCAGCATTTAGGGATGCGTAATTTTACCAAAGATTTGCTACAATGGGATAATAAGGTCACGACCCCTGTTATAATTAATTCATCTATATGGATACGGGCGAAATATTCAGGATTGTTTCATCCAATGATACAATTGGGTCAATTTGTAAACAAAGGAGATTGTTTGGGGAGTATTTCAGATCCCTTTGGTTCTTTTGAACGGAAGATAAAATCCTTGTACGCCGGGTATGTAATTTGCATAAATGAGTCACCTATTGTGAATCAGGGCGATGGGATTCTTCATATATCAAAAGATTGAGAGTTTTAAATTTTATAGGCCTATAGAACATATCGTTATAAGATAACAGGTAGAAATTTCAAAACATAAACTGAATTAACAATACTAAACCTGAACTGAACGATACTATTTATCGAATACATATGTTTCCGCGAAAGAGCAGTATACAGAAATAATCGTGAACCAACATTAAAAATATAATGAGACAGCTAAATGACTTTTTAAACTACACTTTCAATCTTGGCAAAGATTTACAGATTACAGTGAAGGCAATTATTTTACTTATTTTTATTTTAGTCGTGACCTCATTGATTCTCTCCATTCTTAAGAGAATTGTTACGAGACAAATGCCTGAAGAGAATAAGGGAAAGTTTGACACCGTTTTTTCATTCTTCAAATATTTCATATTTCTTGTTGTATTCTTTTTTTCATTAGATAATATTGGAGTAAACATAACGGCAATTTTCGCTGCTTCGGCAGCTTTATTAATAGGGGTAGGTTTAGCATTGCAAACACTTTTTCAGGATATTATTTGTGGTATTTTTGTGCTACTGGACAAAACAGTACATGTAGACGATGTCATAGAGTTGGATGGCAAAATTGTCAAGGTTACCGACATTAGCTTAAGAACGACCAAAGGGATCAATCTGGAAAACAAAGTTTTGATTATCCCAAACCACACCTACCTCTCTAACACGCTTTATAACTGGACCCAGAATGGTAATATAACCCGTGAAAATATTATGGTAGGGGTAGCCTATGGCTCTGATGTATTGCTTGTTAAAGAATTATTATTAAGGGCTGCAGACAGCACAAAGAAAGTATTGAAAACTCCTGAGCCTACTGTTTTTTTTACTGAATTTGGCGATAGTTCGTTAAACTTTAAGCTGGTATTTACTATTGAGGATAGTTTTCAAGCGGTTCATCCAAAAAGTGAACTGCATTTTGAAATAGATCGTCTTTTTAGAGAAAATAAGGTAACCATTCCTTTCCCTCAGAGAGATGTCCACCTCTTTAATCACTAGTAGATACCTATGGGAATTTCAGAATTCGAATTGCAGCCTGACAAGTTTTATTTATGCAAAGAATTAGGTCTGTCCCATAATTAACTTTCTAAGATTATTTTTATGAGTAAAAAAATGAAATTTAATACAAAGAATATTTTCAAATCAAAAACTATGTCAAGAATTGTAAAAAAGCGTAAGGAAGATATAGGTCTTTCTCCCGACGACATATCGTTTAGGGGAGAACAAAAGATGGATAAGATCTTGCTTCGCCTGATTGATTTCGATGTTGAAAATCTGGAAGAAAAAGTAGTCGAGAAAATCGATACGTTACTTGAATATCAAAAAAAACCTACGGTCACCTGGTTCAATGTCGATGGTCTGCATGACACAAAAATCATCGAAGAGATTGGTGAAGGTTTCAATTTTGACAAACTTGTTCTTGCAGAAGTCATGGATACCCAGGCAAGACCAAAAGTGCATGATTTTGGGGATTGTATTCTGCTTTCAATTAAAATGCTCCAACAAAATGAGGAAAATAGTCTTATTTCTGTCGAAAATTTGAGTGTTGTATTAAACGATTCAGTATTAATGTCCTTTCAGGAAAAAAGGGGGGATGTTTTTGAACCTGTACGCGAACGAATCAGAAATCAAAAAAAACGAATTAGAACAGGGGGAACAGATTACCTGACCTTCGCATTATTGGACATTGTTGTCGATAATTATATATACATAGTAGGTGTTCTGGGTGAAAAAATAGAGACCTTGGAAGAAACCTTATTGCAGGAACCGAGAAAAAGTGTAATTGATGAAATTTATACCTATAAGAGGGAAATGAATTTCTTGAGAAAAAATATAACCCCTGCGAAGGAAATGATTTTGGCATTGTCTAAATTAGAATCTGAATTGATCAGGGAAAGCTCCCATATCCATTTTAAGGAATTGCTGGACAACATCAATCAAGCGATCGATTCATCAGAAACGTATCGCGAAATTCTTTCTGATCAGTTGAATATTTATCATACAACCATTAGTAGTAAATTAAACGATGTTATGAAATTCTTGACAATTTTTTCGGTCATATTTATTCCCTTGACCTTTATAGCAGGTATATACGGTACTAATTTTGATGTACTACCCGAACTAAAATATGAATACAGTTATTTTATAATGTTGGGCGTTATGATAATACTTGCTTTTGGTATGCTTTTGTATTTTAGAAAACGAAAATGGTTATAGCAGTTACTTCGAATACGCAAAAGACATTATCTGGCAATTAAAGATGGAATATACAAGCGGCTAAGAAGCACATTTTGAATTCATTTCATCAAACTACTGGCTTCGTGACTTCAATTATATGGAAGGTTTTGAGGCGGAGACGCATGCCGATGAAATATCCCATCTAGCAGATTGATCTCCCAAGCTAAACGTATTAAGGGTAATGCTATTTAATAAATTTTGAGGTCAGCGTATTTACAAAAAGAATATTGCCAATTTTATCATATCCTTCAAAGTGTTCAATTGCCTTTTCAGTTTTCATAGTGCTACTATGAAACCCTATAAGGGTAAGATCTGCGTCAATTGAATACTCATTTATCAGGGTTTTTCTATTAATGCCTGTTTCAATTGGCAGCACACTAATGTTATTGGCCGAAATAGGCAATCGCCCGCTTGATGTAAGTTCTGTTAAATACTGAAGTTCCTGTTTTAAATCTTTTTCAGGAAATGTTGCAAAAATTTTGATTTCACCTTTTTTCCAGTCGGGATGTCCAAGAATAATATAGGAAAGCAAAATCATTAGGTTGGCATTCTCATAATCTTCCTTGCGAATCCATATATGGATATTTTTCTTATAACCAAAGCCTCTGTCCGAACTGGCCAGAATACACAGGTCATACGCTGCAACTTTTAGCAAACTGTAGTTTTCAATTATCTCGTTCAGCCATTCCTGTTCTCCCTTTTTAAACTCAAAGAGCATTGTGTTATTTGGCTGCCCTGAAATCCCCGGTTGCTGTATGGCTTGTGCAATAGCCCCTGTATTGGAAGGGGAAATAATTGTTTCTAAAAAAACATTGGATTTGCTGGAAGAAGCTATTTTAATAAGCTTCCGCAACTTGTTTTCTGCATCGGCCTTTAATTCATTGGATAAATACCCCTGCACAAAATGAATATAGGTGCCAAAACCATAACGATAGGATATCCACTTCATGATTTCCAAAGCGCTGTATCTATCGAAACTTTCTTTTGATAAACATATGACCGCCGGACGCCAGTAATCTTCCGCAGTTTCCTTCTCCGATTTTTGAAGAAATACCTGCATGGTTCTACTAAACTGGTACATAACACCCTGGAAAATCTTTGCCATACCTTTTTGGGTATTACTTCTAAATGTAATATAGAAGTAAAGCAAAACCATTACCAATATGGCGGCAATTGCATAAACTGTATTTATTTTGAACATCAAATAAATACACATTATAGCACCGAAAAGCGATAAATACCATTTTGATTTAAACGACGGTCTGTAAGAAGGATCTGCCGCAAAGTGTTGCATAAAGGAGATTAGGCACAATGACCCGTAGGTTACCATAAAAAACATAGAGATTATTTCTGCCACTGCATTCACATCGCCCATTAGTACGAATATCAATGCAATAACACTGGTAAGAATCGTAGCATTTCTGGGTTCGTAGTTGTTTTTGCTCCCCCTGGCCAGCCAAAAATTGACAAGTCTGCTCGGAAATACGTTATCACCTCCGATAGCCTGCAAAGTCCTCGGAGCTACCATAAAGGATCCAAGGGCAGATGAAATGGTCGCTGCGGCCAATCCAATCGGAATTATTGGTCCCCAAATAGCGATTTGACTCATTATCAGCTGGTCATTGACCAAATCTGCAGGACTAGCCGAAGAAACTAATTTGTAAGCAATAAATATGTAGATTATCATTCCCACAATGGTAGCAGAAAGCGTCCCTATAGGAATAGACTTCTTGGGATCCCGTAAATCACCTGATAGCCCAACGCCGGCAGTCATACCGGTAAAGGCAGGAAAAATAATAGCAAAAACATAAAAAAAACCCTTATCCGGAGATAAGTTTTTAAATAGTTGGGTGTTATCAAAAGCTTGGGAATAGGAGGTGTCACCCATAAAAAAAAACACCAGTGATATGGCCAGAATAGTGACCACTACATACAGAGCTTTCATTCCCAGATTAGCCCCTTTGGACACCATCAACCAAATTAATACAAGCAACGCGGGAATGCTGAAAAGCCGGTTATCGTATATCTCGTAACCAAATTCCGATGAAACCCACGGTTTAATGGCTTCAAATGCTTCTGCGAAGGCTATGACGTAAAATGCCACACTAATGGCCTGTGAGAAGTATAATGTAATACCGATAGCAGCTCCAATATTGACACCAAAAGAGCGGGAAATGATAAAATACTCCCCTCCACCCTCTACTTTTTGATTCGTAGCAATTTCAGCCAATGCCATAGCCGTCGAAAAGGTCACCATATGACCGATGAGTATGATTAACACGGTTCCGGTAAACCCTACCGAACCCACGGCAAATCCAAAACGCAAAAACATTACAGCACCCAGAATGGTTGAAATAGCGGTCAAAAATACAGGCAGGGTACCAAAATTAGATTTTGTAGAAGCGAGTGAATCAGACATAGTTCTAAATTTTAAATATTCAGGACAGGCTCTAAACCTTCTTAATGAACATATGGGGATTGACAAAAAACATTGCCCCCTATATTCAAAAAAAGCTTTTTATTCAATATGCGATTTTTTTTCAACAGTTTTCATTGGGTGCCTTATTTTTTTCAACTCTTTTAAGACTGTCAATTTCTCCGTAAATGTAATCCAAAATGGACTGATAATGAGCGTCATTGCAATCAAACTAATGGTAAATTGATAAACGTAACTTTCAATTATTTTTAGCCCGTAAGCAGAGAAACCCAGTAAAAAAACTTAACTCTCCAATCTGTGCCAACATAGCTCCACCTATAAATGCTTCTGGCCAGGGGGAAGAAAATAAGGGAAATACCAGATAAATTTAAAATATGATAACTGTATCTTTATTACAAATAATTAGCCGATTGTGTTTTTAGTTAAAAGAGCCTTCCTTTTTCTCGCATTCGTAATTTTCTGTTTGTCTTACGCTCAAAGTCAGGTAACTGAAAGACCTTCTGTCCAGGCAGGTAAATTAATTGGGGAAATAACCATAGATGGATTTTTAGATGAACCTGACTGGCAAAACGCGCCGGTTTTAGATGCTTTCCTTACCACTGAACCTGTCGAAAAAGGCAAGCCTTCAGCACCTACATTAGTTCGCGTAATTGCAACCGAAAAGGCTATTTTTATTGGGGTAGAATGTAAAGATCCGGATCCTACAAAGATTATCAGGTTCTCCAAACTTCGAGATACAGATATTTCCAATGAAGACCACATTAAAATAATTCTGGATCCATTTATGGACGGGCAGTCGGGTTATATTTTGGCGGTTAATGCCAATGCAGCACGCTATGATGCTTTGGTTTCCAACAGGGGGGAATCTGAAAACAAAGACTGGGACACCATTTGGGAAGCCCGGGTATCTATCAATGAAAATGGTTGGATTGCAGAAATAAAATTGCCTATTCAAAGCATCTATTTTAAAAAAAGATTAGCAGAATGGGGATTTAATGTGGAACGGCGTATACAAAGGAATCAGGAAACAATCCGGTGGGCAAATGTGCAGCGCGATCAGTTTTTTGGTCAGACCAGCCGGGCAGGCCTGTTAACAAATTTGCCCACCTTCAATTATGGGTGGGGACTAAGTGTAAGGCCATCATTAGTAAATTCATTAAATAAAGTAGGTGCAGATGGGGCCACAATTTATAAGCTGGAACCAAGTCTGGATGCCAGTCAGAGGCTGGGTCCAAATGTATTGGCAACCGTCACAGTAAATACCGATTTTGCCGAAACAGAGGTAGATACACGGCAAACAAACCTAACACGCTTCCCACTATTTTTTCCTGAAAAACGAGCATTTTTTCTCGAAGGCTCTGATATTTTTGAATTTGGGTTCGGAACTGGGAGCGGCACAGTCCTGCCATTCTTCAGCAGGAGGATTGGGCTGGTTGATAATGAGCAAGTGCCAATAATTGCAGGTGCTAAGGTAAATGGCAGGATTGGAAATACAGCTTTTGGAGGACTGGGAATACGGACCAACTCTTTTGATTCGGAGGGTACATCTTATGATGCCACGACTATGGGTGTAATGCGAATACGACAAAATATTTTCAAAGAAAGTTCAATAGGATTCATTGCCTCTGTAGGGGATCCTTTAGGGCGGGACGGTAGCTTTATGTCCGGGCTTGATTTTACTTATCAGACCACCCGATTTAAAGGGGATAAAAATTTTATTGCCGGAGCATGGGCCCTGTATGCAGACCGGGAAGATTTGATGGATGATAGATCTGCCTTTGGTGTTAAACTAGATTATCCCAATGACAAATGGGACTTGTCATTGACGTATTCCCGCGTTGGGAAAGAGTTTGATCCCTCCCTGGGATTTGTGCCACGCCAGGGAGTTCATTATTTTAGATTGGGCACTGTTTATGCTCCCAGGCCCAGTTGGTCTTTTGTAAGGCAAATGTTTAATGAACTTTTTGCAACCTATATAAAGAGTATTGATGAGGAATGGCAATCCTATAGTGTATTTACAGCCCCCGTTAACTGGCGATTGGAAAGTGGCGATCGAATAGAAATGAATGTGAGACCGGTCGGCGAAAATATTACAGAACCTTTTGAAATAGCTGATAATGTTACTATCCCGGTTGGTAAATACCACTTTATGCGATACCGGTTGGAAGCTGAATTTGCTGCCAAAAGACGATTGAATGGTCAGGCAAGTTGGTGGTTTGGTTCTTTTTATGACGGGACCTTAGATGAACTTGAATTGGAGCTGAACTGGAATCCCATTCCTTTAATAGGATTTGAGCTAAATGGCCTCCGGAACATTGGCCGATTGCCATTTGGAGATTTTGATCAAACCCTGGTAGGTATGCGCGTGAGGTTCAATGTCACCTCCGATCTGCAGCTAAACAGTTATGTGCAATACGATACAGATAGCAGGGTTTTAGGAGTAAATGCGCGCATTCATTGGATATTTTCACCCTTTGGGGATGTTTTTTTAGTATTCAACCACAATACGTTCAATGATATCACAGATCGATGGGCACTCCAAAACGAACAGATCGTATTAAAAGTACGATATACTTTCAGACTGTGATCACCAACAAAATCGGGATAAATTTTTAGCACAGTCATAAAACTCAGCTATTTTTTAAACGCAACATCTTCCATTACAAATCAAACAAACCTGGAAGCCAAAGACTCAATTGAGGAATATAGGTAATAAGGAACAGGGCAATAATCATTACTACAAATAAGGGAAGGAGCGGTTTGATTACTTTTTCAATGGTGGTATTGGCAATTCCTACACCTACAAATAGTACAGACCCCACCGGTGGTGTGCATAAGCCAATACAGAGGTTTAATATCATAATAATGCCAAAATGCACCGGATCTAACCCTAGCTTCATCACCACGGGTAAAAATATTGGGGTAAAAATAAGCACGGCGGGAGTCATATCCATAAATATACCAACGAAAAGAAGCAAAAGGTTTATGATAAGTAATATCATAATCTTATTATCACTAATGCTCAACAAACCTGTACTAATGTCCTGTGGGATATTTTCAAAAGAAAGCGCCCATGACATGCTCATTGATGCACCTATCAATAACATTACAATGGCGGTTGTAGAGGATGAATCCAATAAGATTTGAGGAAGTTTCTCAAAAGTTATTTCCTTATAAATAAAACCCAGTATAACACTGTAAAGTACTGCAATAGCCGATGCTTCCGTAGCCGTAAACATCCCTGTTACAATACCCCCAATGACCACCACCAACATAAATAAGCTGGGAACAGCATCAATGAATGTTTTAATTATATTTTTGAATGTACTTCGTTTTCCTACTTTATACCCTTTTTTCTTAGCCCAAAAAGAAGCTACCAGCATTAATAACAGACCTGTAAGTATTCCGGGAATATAGCCTGCTAAAAATAAAGCCGCAATAGATGCACCGCCACTAGCTAAGGAATATACTATAAGCACATTACTGGGAGGAATTAACAGTCCGGTGGTTGCCGAAGTAATATTTACGGCAGCACCAAATTCCCTGGAGTATCCTTCTTTTTCCATTTCCGGGCCTAATATGCTGCCCATAGCCGATGCCGATGCCATAGCAGAACCGGCAATAGCGCCCATTAACATGGCTGAAATAATATTAATAAGAGCCAGGCCACCTGGTAGAGCCCCGACTAATGTTTTTGCAAAGGCTATCAACCTGTGCGCAATACCTCCTTTGTTCATTAATTCACCAGAGAGAATAAAAAATGGAATGGCAAGGAGTGCAAAACTGTCTAATCCTGTCCCAATGCGTTGAGCGACAGTTGTAAATGCAGGTAATGCGGGAATGCTCACCAACATGGTAAGCAATGCCGATATTGTTATACTCCAGGCCACAGGAGTACCTATTGCAAGTAAGCCTATAAAGCTGATCACCAAAACAAGGATAGGTATATACTCCATTTGACTTATTGATTTAAAATATCGAAAATTTTGTAATATATGATCAGCAAGCCGCTTATAGGTATAACCATATATACTAAAGCTAAAGGAACTTGTAATGCAGGGGAAAATTGATCGAGCAAATAGGTAACATAGACCAATCTGAAGCCGCCAATAACCAGGGCAAGCAAACAGAACAGAATAATTAAAATACGGACTATTAGTCTTAATTTTTTTTGAGTTTTTGCACTTAATCTGGAGGGGAGTACATCTATGGCAACATGTTTGTTTCGCCCCGAAACGTATGCAGCTCCCAGTATACCTAACCATATCATCAGGTACCTCGCCAGTTCATCGGTAAAGGAACTGGGTGCTCCCAGAAAATATCTGCTAAATACCTGCCATAGAACATTAATAACCATTATACTCATTATGAGTATTAACAGCTTAGCCAAAACCTTGTCGATCTTATTCCTTATTTCCATTTATTGGGTTTCCTGAATCTCTTGTATTAATCTATACAGTTCTTCATTCTCTCTGTACTGTTCATAAATGCCCTTAATCTTTTCCGAAAATAGGGTTTTATCTGGTCTAATAATTTTAACACCCGCTTCCTGCACTGCGTCTAAGGCTTCTTTTTCAGACTCCATCCATAATTTCCGTTGGTAACTTATGGAATTTTCTACAGCTTGCATTAGCCACCCTTTTTCTTCTAAAGAAAGCCTATTCCATAAATGAGTGCCCGCAAGAAGTACGTCGGGAAGCACCGTATGTTCATCCAGCGAATAGTATTTGCACACTTCATAATGACGGGAAAGGTAAAAACTTGGTGGATTGTTTTCTGCACCATCCACTACCCCTTGTTGTAAAGAAGTGTATAATTCACCCCAGGATATAGGGGTGGGGGAGCCTCCTAAACGTGTTACCATATCTATGGCGGTAACACTTTCCATAACCCTTATTTTTAATCCATCAAGGTCATCAGGCGAATTTATGGGCCTGTCTTTTGTATAAAAACTTCTGCTGCCCGCATCATAATAACCTAAACCCTTAAGCCAGTATTTTTCTCCATCTTCCAATAGTTGTCTCCCAATTGGTCCGTCCAAAACTTTAAACGCATGCTGCCTGTCCCTGAAAAGGAAAGGGAGCCCTAATATTTTCATTTTTGGCGCAAAATTTTCTAAAACCCCAACAGACACTTTAGTCATATCTAGGCTTCCAATTTGTAAAAGTTCCAAACATTGACGCTCTGTTCCCAGCTGTTGACTGGGATAAATTTCAAGAATGAGTTTTCCGTCTGAAAGCTCCTTTAGATCTACTCCCATTTTGACCATAGCTAAATGAACAGAGTGGTTTACATCAAGGCCATGGGCCAATTTAATGGTCCTGGTTTTCTCCAAATTTTTACAACCAAATAGCCCTGAAATTAGTATTAGAAAATATACCAGCTTGCGAAAGCGCATTAAATCCCGTTTAAAGTTTCTATATGCAATATACATAAGTAGGCGGTTATAATCCGGAATATTTGATTATGGAAATAAATTGACAATACTATTTGTGGAAATTTAGATTCTAAAAGGTTTTAAGAAACTAATGTATTGGACTTATTATGAACAGCACGTTTTTCAATCTTAAGTTAGACAATGATTGATTGTATGTGAATTCATGCAAAATGAGATAAGAAGGATAAATAAGATATAAGAAAAATGTAAAAGGGTAAGATTGGGGATATTTGGATTTGTGTCCTGTCTAAAAGAAGCCTAAACCTGCCAAAATAAGGCAAATTACAACTGCGGCCAGAATTAAGACCAAAACCACTACCATTATGCTCAGGAACCCGTTAAGGAGCTTTGTGCCAAAAGATAATTGATCTTCCATATTTCATATAATTTCCTACAATGTACATATTTATGACAATAAATTACATTTGGGATGCCATAATTCGACTAAAAGTCAATCAGAATGGACCTTTTTGAGACGTAATACCTGAATTTACGGTAAAAGGTAATCTACTTTTTTCACGAATTTTTATCCGGACTTAACTTTTTTCCTAGTTCCTCTAGTGAAATTCCTTTGGTTTCAGGCATCATAAATAATACAAATAACAGTTGTAATATCATCATAAATGCGAAAAACAGAAAGATTGGCCATGGATTGTCCTTAAAGATCCCATCATTTGCATCCAGGAATATAGGAGTGAGGAGCGTGATTAAAGCTGCAAATACCCAATGCGTACCTGTACCCCATGATTGGCCAAATGCCCTTACTTTATTTGGAAAAATCTCGGAAATAAAAACCCATATAACGGCACCTTGTCCAATGGCATGCGATGCTATAAAAATTAGAATGAAGACAAGAAGAACATTAGGACTGGCTCCGCTATAAAAACACCAGCCGACCATTGCAAGACTTATGATATAGCCCACAGACCCTATTTTCATCAATTCTCTTCTTCCCATTTTATCAATTAATCGTATCCCTATAAGGGTAAAAATTAAATTCACAATACCTATGGAAATGGAACTGAACAAAGATTCTCTGGCGGCTAAACCAGCTCTTTCCAAAATCTCCGGTGCGTAATAGAGAACAAAATTAATTCCGGATAACTGGTTAAAGAATGCAAGTAAAAAAGCAAGAATAAGCGGCTTTTTGTACTTGCTTGTAAATAACTTTTGTTTTTTGTCTGAAGCATTAAAAGAATTCTTTATTTCTTCGAGTTTTACCTGGGCATGTTCTTTGTTTGAAAGGTATTCCAATACTTTTAATGCGCCCGCATCATCCTGTTTCTTTATCACCAACCAGCGTGGGCTATTGGGTATTTTAAGTACCAGTATAGTGTATATTAAAGCAGGAATTGCCTCTACACCAAGCATCCAGCGCCAATCGTTAGCCCCATCAAAACCTTTGAGTAAATAATTAGAAATAAAAGCGATAAAAATTCCAAAGACAATATTAAATTGATATAAAGCTACCAACTGACCTCGGTTTTTAGATGATGAAATCTCTGATACATAAATTGGAGCAGCGACAGAGGAAGCGCCTACCCCGATACCACCGACAAATCTGAAGAAAGAAAACATATAAGGGTCTACTGCCATGGCAGATCCCATGGCTGAGACAAAATATAAAACACCAATCCAGAATAAGGTTTTCTTTCTGCCAAAAAGATCACAGGGTATGCCTCCAAAAAGAGAACCTGCTACCGTGCCCCATAAGGCCATAGACATTATAAAAGCACCATGGAACCATGGTGAAGTGTTCCACAATTCTTTAATAGGTAAATTGGCACCACTAATTACAACGGTATCAAAGCCAAATAAAAAACCCGCCAGCGCGGCGGTTAATGAAATTCTGAAAATCTTTTTGTCCATGGTTTGCCGGTTTTGGTAAATCTAGCAAAAAAAGGGAAGAGAAAATAAAATAGAAATTGAAGTCAGGCAGTCTTAGGTTTCAAAGAATCTAAAATACTTGTTTTTTTCTTTTTTTCAATTGCCCGGTCCAATTGTTCTTTGGTTGGTTTTAAAGTGCCTGGTTTTTGTTTTAAATCCCTTTCCTTTTTAATATCCTTATAGGGCAGAGAATCTTTAATGGCATTTGTATTGGGGTTAATATGTTCTTTTGCACTCTCCTTACAGGAAATTGAACAAAACAAAAGACATAACAATAAGGTATGAAAAGGGGCAAATTTCATCAGTCTTGTTTACGGTTTAATCAGAAAAGATATGCCGGTTTTATAATTAGCCGGATTTTCTTTTGAACCACTACTGCGTTGAACGGATGATCCTATTTTGTTTTTTCATCCGAAATGCAATGAACAGCTACAATAATGTACGGATATGGCTCATTACTTGGATGCTTGCCCCTTTGTTTTTCTTGATGTAGGAAGTATTTATATTACCAGATTTAAGCCTGAAATGAGAATCCAGAAACAGTTTATCTGCTTGTTTGGTAAACTCGGCTTTATCATGGACAGGAAATATGCCATTTAGCTTAACTAATTCTTCAGCTTCTTTAAATCCTTCATAATTAGGTCCAATAATTACCGGAATTCCAAATACTGCCGGTTCCAGAGTGTTATGAAGTCCTCCTTTTAAGAATCCCCCTCCTACATAGGCTATAAGGGCGTAGCTGTATATTTTGGTCAATAGTCCAATTGTATCCACGATCAGAACTTGTGGTTCTGCCAAAAGATTTTCTGAAGTATCTGATAACAACACACTATTCTTATTAATACTTTGCCGCAAGCGTTCTATATCTTTGGGTATAATCTTATGAGGCACAATTACATATTTCATTTCATGGGAAGAGGCATTGATATAATCAATTAATATTTCCTCATCTTCAGGCCAGGTGCTGCCCATTACAAAACAAGGGTAATTTTGGGTGAATCTATCCATAAATTCCAGTGAATTATTTTGCTGAAGGATTTCAGAAACCCTGTCAAATCTTGTGTCACCACTTATCGTAGTATTAGCTATACCAATAGAGTTCAACAATTTTACAGACTCCTGATCCTGAATAAAGAAATGGGAAAACTTTTGCAATGCATTTCTCATAAATCCTCCGTACCATTTGAAATAGATCTGGTCACTTTTAAAAATTGCTGAAATAAGAAGTATAGGAATGCCCTTCCTGTTAAGCTCCTTGAGCATATTAGGCCAAATTTCATATTTTATGAAAATGGCAATCTTTGGGTGCAGGAATTTTATAAATTTCTTCGCATTATTCGTTGTGTCCAGAGGAAGATAGGTTACCAAATCAGCCTTAGTCGAGTTTTTTATTACCTCGTAACCTGATGGAGAAAAAAATGAAACTACAATTTTATAAGAAGGATATTCCGCTTTTAATTTTTCTACTATTGGCAAACCTTGTTCAAACTCACCAAGTGAAGCAGCATGTATCCAAATAGTGGAATCTCTATCTGTAATATGCATTTGCAATTCCGTAAAAACATTCTTTCTTCCATTTATAAAAAGATTGACTTTGGTGTTGAAAAAAGCAATAATATGCAAAAAGGGTGAAGTAATATATATTGCTAAATTATAGAGGATATACACGTACTGAGAATTTGCTGCTAAAATACGCTTCTTTGTTAAATTTCATTGGCAGCAGTTCCTTATTTTTGTATTATTGTTCACTTAACAAGCACTTATGAAAAAGCTACAAATGGTAGATCTGGTTGGTCAGTACCAGGGGATTAAAAAGCAAGTAGATGAGTCCATAGCGCAGATATTGAATTCAGCGGCTTTCATTAATGGGCCTGAAGTGCATGCCTTTCAAAAAGAGCTGGAAGATTATTTGCAGGTTAAGCATGTAATTCCTTGTGCTAATGGTACAGATGCCCTGCAAATTGCAATGATGGGTCTTGGACTTCAACCAGGTGATGAGGTAATTACAGCAGACTTTACCTTTGCGGCTACTGTTGAAGTAATAGCCTTATTAAGATTAACACCCGTCCTGGTAGATGTTGAGCCTGACACCTTCAATATTGATCCCATTGCCATTGAAAAGGCTATAACTTCCAAAACCAAGGCTATTGTACCGGTTCATCTTTTTGGGCAGTGCGCAAATATGGATGCTATTATGGATATCGCCCAAAAACACGGGCTTTTTGTTATAGAGGATAATGCCCAGGCAATAGGAGCCAATTATACTTTTAAGAACGGAAAAAAGAAAAAAGCGGGTACTATTGGACACGTGGCCTCTACCTCATTTTTTCCATCCAAAAATTTGGGTTGCTATGGAGATGGCGGAGCAATATTTACAGATAATGACGACCTGGCTCATACAATAAGAGGAATTGTAAATCATGGAATGTATACTCGTTACCATCATGATGTTGTTGGGGTAAATTCAAGGTTAGATACTATCCAGGCAGCCGTATTAAGCGCAAAACTGCCACATCTTGACAATTATTGTAACCGGCGAAGAGAGGCAGCCCGTAAATATATGAAAGCTTTCCAGGGACAAGATTTTATTATTTTACCTAAAACAGGGATCGATTGTTCCGGACTTTGTGAGAACTGCGATTGCCATGTATTTCATCAATTCACTATTCGAATTATGAACGGAAAAAGAGATGAACTGGCTGAACATTTGGCAGAAAAGAATATCCCTTTCGGAGTTTATTATCCCATTCCATTGCATAAACAGAAGGCGTATGTGGATAAACGATACAAGGAATCTGATTTTCCAGTAACGAACCAACTTATTAAAGAAGTTATTTCACTTCCCATGCATACGGAATTGGAGGATGACCAAATCTCATTTATCACCGATACTGTAATTCAATTCTTAAAAAATTAATTATCCAAAACGGTACAAGCAGGAATTTGACCATCCATTTAAACTAAAACTATTTATATGAAAATACTTGTAACTGGAGGACTCGGATTTATTGGCTCTCATACTGTGGTGGAGTTACAAAACTCGGGCTACGAAGTTGTAATTATTGATGATTGTTCTAATTCATCTGAAAAGGTTTTAGAAGGCATCTTTGCGATAACGGCAAAAACGCCGGTCTTTGAGAAAATTGACCTTCGTGAAAAAGAAAAGATCCGGGATTTTTTCAAAAGACATGCCGATATTAAAGGAACCATACATTTTGCTGCTTCAAAAGCTGTTGGAGAAAGTGTGGAAAAGCCTTTATTATACTATGAAAACAATTTAAATACGCTCATATATTTACTTCAGGAAATAACCACAGGGAAGAAGCAGAGTTTTATTTTTAGTTCATCTTGTACTGTTTACGGACAAGCAGACCAAATGCCTATTACAGAAGATGCTCCTGTGAAAAAGGCTGAATCACCCTACGGTAACACCAAACAGATTGGTGAGGAAATAATTCGTGATACATGTAACGTAAATTCAGAATTGCAGGCCATCTCCTTAAGATATTTTAACCCTATGGGTGCCCATCCCAGTGCGGAAATAGGTGAATTACCCATTGGTGTTCCCCAAAATTTGGTTCCCTTTATAACGCAAACAGGAGTTGGTTTAAGAGAAAAACTCTCTGTTTTTGGCGATGATTATCCAACACCCGATGGCACCTGTATTAGAGATTATATTCATGTGGTTGATTTGGCAAAGGCTCATGTAGTAGCCTTAGAGCGACTTTTGGCAGGGAAGAACCCACAGAATTATGAGGTCTTTAATGTAGGTACAGGTGCGGGTAGTTCTGTACTGGATGTCATTTCAAGTTTTGAAAGGGTTTCAGGAAAAAAGCTGAATTATAAAATTGTAAACAGAAGGGAAGGAGATATCACGGCGGCCTATGCTGATACTAAAAAGGCCAATGAAATTTTAGGTTGGAAAGCAGGTTCTACTTTAGACCAGGCTATGAAATCTGCCTGGGATTGGGAACAAAGAATTAGAAATTAAATACTTAAAATACTCTCATTTAAATGAAAAAATTATTTTTCTTAATAGCCATAGTATATACACTCTGTAGTTTCGGTCAAAAAACCTATTTGCATTGTGGTAATTTGATGGATGTGCAAACTGGAAATGTGTTATCACAGAAAACCATTGTGATCTCCGAAAATAAAATAATAGAGATTCATAATGGCTATGTTAGTGGTGCCACAGAAGATAAGATTGTTGATTTAAAGGATAAGTATGTACTACCTGGCTTTATCGATATGCATGTGCATATTGAGAGTGAATCTAGCCCTAAAACTTACATAAACAGGTTTACCCTAAACGATGCCGATGTGGCTTTTCAATCATCGGTTTATGCTAAAAAAACACTTATGGCAGGTTTTACAACGGTAAGAGATCTTGGAGGTACTGGAGTTAATATTGCGTTGAGAAATGCCATTAACAAAGGCTTAATTGAGGGGCCTCGAATTTACACAGCAGGAAAATCGATTGCCACAACAGGAGGGCATGCAGATCCCACAAATGGCCGTAGAAAAGAATTGATGGGAGATCCCGGTCCCAGGGACGGGGTAATTAATTCTCCGGAAGACGGAAAAAAAGCGGTTCGTCAGCGTTATAAAGAAGGTTCCGATGTAATTAAAATAACTGCCACAGGAGGCGTACTTAGTGTTGCTAAGAATGGAAAAAACCCGCAATTTACAATAGAAGAAATAAAGGCAATTACTGAAATTGCAAATGATTATGGTATGCTTACTGCTGCTCATGCCCATGGTGATGAAGGTATGCAAAGAGCAATAAAAGGAGGTATTAAAACAATAGAACACGGTAGTTATATGAGTGAGCAGACCATGCAATTAATGAAGGAATACAATGCCTATTTGGTGCCCACTATTACGGCGGGAAAACAAGTAGTAGAGAAAGCGAAAATACCTGGGTTTTTCCCTGCTGTGGTTGCTCAGAAAGCTTTAGAAATAGGGCCTTTGATACAAAATACATTTGCAAAAGCCTATAAAACTGGAGTTCCAATTGCCTTTGGAACAGATGCGGGAGTTTTTCCTCACGGACTTAATGCGAAAGAATTTGGATATATGGTTGAAGCCGGTATGCCGGTTGTGGAAGCACTTCAGTCTGCCACAATAACCAATGCAGAATTATTAGGTATGGGAGATGAGCTGGGGCAATTAAAAGCAGGGTTTTATGCAGATATAATAGCGGTAGAAGAGAATCCGGTAAAAAATGTTCAAACTCTTGAGAAAGTAGTCTTTGTTATGAAGGAAGGAGTGGTCTATTCTAATAATTAGAATAAAAACGAGGTGTTAACTTTTTTATGATACCTGTATTCAAAGAAAGTGCGGAATTAATAAAATATGCGAGTTCGCATCAACTTTATGACGACCTTATTTCGCAATTAAAAAAGGATTTTGGTTTGGCTAATTTGACATTCGACTTACCTGCTGATTGTAATCCGGATGAACTAAAATATTTACTTCAAAAAAATATTCAGTTTCTTATTGAGGAAAAATTTTCAGATTTTTTGAATCTTCTATATGTAGTCGATTTACCCGAAACCACGGCTAAAAAAATCATGAACATCCGCGACCAGAATATAAGTAGTCACTATACTTTTCTCATCTTAAAAAGAGTTTGGCAAAAAGTATGGTTTCGACAGAATTATAAATAGTTAAAGCGCGGAATACTAAATTAAAAAAACACCCTTATAAAAGGGACCCAGGGATCGGCATAAATACTTCTGTCGTTATGTAACACGTCGTATTGGATACCAAAAGTTACATTCCTGGTACTGTATCCAACTCCCATAAAAAGGGCCGTAGTCCAATAGTTTTCATCCAACAATAGTGATGCAGAACTATAATTTGTACTAACCCTTAACTGTTGAAGTACTGCTGATAATTGAATTGCTCTAATTGGATTAAAAAAGTTTAAAATGCTTCCCCCATATGCAGTGAATTCGGAATCTCCAAATTTGGAATATTCAAAGTTCAATCCCAAACCGGTTCCAAACTTCTCACTTACCTGGTAAATAGCACTTGGAGCAACTGCTATGCTAAAACTATCGTTTCCGAATCCCAGGCCCAATGCACCTCCATATCGCACATTTCTCCAAAACTCATTTTGGGGCTTTATTTGCTGAGCATAAGAAGTTATACCTATAAAGGAGAAAATTACTATTAAAACAAAAGTTTTATATCGGGATAGGTGTTTCAAGGTCATAAACTGTGATTTTTAATTAATACACTTCTATATAATCTCATAAACTATTAATTATTGTATTTTTGACCTAATTTTTTAGAATAAATTGAATTGGCGTACATGGATAAATATTCCTTTTTAAATACAGCACATACGTCTTTCTTTGCTGAATTATATGACAGGTATCTTACAAACCCTGACAGCGTTGAACCCAGTTGGCGCGCTTTTTTCCAGGGCTTCGATTTCGGAATGGAAAGTGCCCTGGATGAAGTAGGCATAGAGAGTCATAATGGGCCATCTATGGTTGTTGACGGGAAATCAGTAGCGATTCCTGAAAACTTGTTTAAAGAATTTCAGGTGGTAAAATTAATTGATGCTTACCGTAGCAGAGGCCATTTGTTCACCAAGACCAACCCCGTTAGAGAAAGAAGAAAATATACACCTACACTTGACATAGAAAATTTTGGATTAACTCAAGGCGACTTAAACACCGTATTTAATGCAGGTGAAGTGATTGGGTTAGGTCCGAGAAAATTGGGTGATATCCTCAGCCATTTACAACGCATTTATTGTGATGCAATAGGTGTGGAGTATATGTATATAAGAAAGCCTGAAAGAGTTCAATGGATTCAGGAATGGCTGAATGTTAATGACAATCACCCGAATTTTAGTCAAGACCGAAAGAAACACATACTTCGTAAACTTAATCAGGCTGTATCTTTTGAGGCATTCTTACACACAAAATATGTGGGTCAAAAAAGATTTTCACTTGAGGGAAATGAATCGCTCATCCCTGCAATTGATGCTGTTGTTGAAAGAGCAGCTGAAATGGGTGTAAAGCAATTTGTAATGGGTATGGCCCATAGAGGAAGACTTAACGTATTGACAAATATTTTTGGAAAATCTGCCAAAGATATTTTTAGTGAGTTTGATGGCAAGGATTATGAAGAGGAAATTTTTGACGGGGATGTAAAATATCATTTGGGATGGACCTCGGAGCGTAAGGCAGATAATGGCAACAAAATTAATATGAACATTGCACCTAACCCTTCGCATCTGGAAACTGTAGGTGCGGTGGTGGAAGGTATTAGCCGGGCAAAACAAGACACACATTATCCGGAAGACTTTTCTAAGGTTTTACCTATTGTAGTTCACGGAGATGCCGCAATTGCCGGACAGGGAATAGTCTATGAAGTAGTGCAGATGGCACAATTAGACGGTTATAAAACCAATGGTACAATTCATATTGTTGTAAACAACCAAATTGGTTTTACAACTAATTATCTCGATGGGAGATCTTCCACATATTGTACGGATGTTGGTAAAGTTACATTGAGCCCTGTATTACATGTAAATGCAGATGATGTAGAGGCAGTAGTCCACGCGTCCCTATTTGCTTTGGAATATAGAATGCGTTTTAAAAGCGATGTTTTTCTTGACTTATTAGGATACAGAAAGTATGGACATAATGAAGGGGATGAGCCACGTTTCACTCAGCCTAAATTGTATAAAGCCATAGCCAAACATAAAAATCCGAGAGAGATATATTCCGAAAAATTAATTGGCCAAGGTATTATTAACAAAGATTTTGTTGAAGAGTTAGAACAGGAGTATAAAGCCAGTTTAGAAGAAGAATTAGAAGATTCAAGAAAAGAGGATAAAACCATTATTACTCCTTTTATGGCGGATGAGTGGAGAGGTTTTCAAAATGTCCGCGAGTGGGAAATGTTGGATGCTGTGGATACTTCATATGATAAGGCAAAATTGACTGAAATTGCTAAGACTATTACGCAATTGCCCAAGGATAAGAAGTTTTTGCGTAAAGTTGAAAAACTCGTAGGGGATCGTAAAAAAATGTTCTTTGAAACAAATAAGCTGGATTGGGCTATGGGAGAATTGCTTGCCTATGGAACCCTTTTAGAAGAGGGTTTTGATGTTCGTATGTCTGGCCAGGATGTGGAAAGGGGAACTTTTTCACATCGTCATGCAGTAATGAAGGTTGAGGAAAGCGAAGAAGAGATAATGTTATTAAACAATCTGAATGATAATCAGGGAAGATTTCAAATTTATAATTCGCTTTTATCGGAATATGGTGTAGTCGGTTTTGATTATGGATATGCCATGGCCAGCCCAAATACTTTAACTATTTGGGAAGCACAGTTTGGTGATTTTAGTAACGGGGCCCAGATAATGATAGATCAGTATATTTCTGCAGCTGAAGATAAATGGAAATTACAGAATGGACTCGTAATGCTGTTACCCCACGGATATGAGGGTCAGGGTGCGGAGCACTCATCGGCAAGAATGGAAAGGTATCTTCAATTATGTGCTAGAGACAATATGTATGTCGCGGATTGCACAACTCCTGCAAACATATTTCATTTGCTAAGGAGGCAAATGAAGGCTAATTTCAGAAAACCTCTGATTGTATTTACACCTAAAAGTTTGTTGCGTCATCCAAAAGCTGTTTCTAGCGTAGAAGAATTTTCCAGCGGCAGTTTTCAGGAAGTAATTGATGATGAAAGTGCTGAAATTAATATGGTTAGAAGTGTGGTCTTTTGTACGGGGAAATTCTATTATGACCTGCTGGCATTTAAAGATGAAAACAAACGAGATGATGTTGCTTTAGTGCGTGTTGAGCAATTATTTCCTGTTCCTGAACAAAAAATGACCGCTATTATAAATAAGTATAAAAAGGCTGATGATTGGGTTTGGGCACAAGAAGAGCCCAGGAATATGGGAGCTTGGAGCCATATGTTTACTCATTATGGTGAAACACAAAAGTTTCGTGTAGCATCCAGACGTTTTTATGCATCGCCTGCAGCAGGCAGTGCTGTTCGTTCTAAAATAAGACAGCAGCAAATCATAGATTATGTTTTTGATAAAACCAAAGACAATATGACCAGGAGGGTTGTTAAAAGTGATTATAAGAAATAATGAGACCAGTACTACTCTTATTGATATTCTTTACACTTAAACTATTCTCTCAGGATGAGCAACCTAACTATGAAAGGTTTGTATCCGTATTTACTGAACGGTTTAACAGTGGCGATTACGATGGAATTTACGATATGTATGATGCTGGGATGAAAAATACATATACCAATATCGAAACCAGGAATTTCTTTGAGAATAATATAAACCGGTTGGCTGGTGAGATTAAATCCATGCAGTTTTATACGCTACGTGAAGGAGCTCATGTTTATAGGGTGGTTTTTGACAAATCGGTGGCAGATTTGACAGTTACACTGTCCCCTGAGAGTAAGATAAACGGTTTATTAATCTCTAAACCACAGTCACTAGGGATCCCAATATTGGAAAGGAATACAACAATCATGAGTTTACCGTTTAATGGGGAATGGTTTGTATATTGGGGTGGAGTTACGGAAGAGCAGAATTACCACATGAAAGAGGAAACACAGCAATATGCCTATGACATCATAAAGGTAAAAGATGATGCCTCTTATGATGGTGATCCTTTGCTTAATGAGAGTTATTTTGCCTTCGGAGAGGATATTATTGCTCCTTGTGACGCAAGGGTAGTTACGGTTATTGATGGAGTCGCAGATAATATTCCGGGAGAAATGAATCCGCAACAGCTAACTGGAAATACGATAGTTTTGCAGACTGATAATAATGAGTACTTGCTTCTGGCTCATTTAATGAAAGGTTCTATTGTTGTTCAGGAGGGGCAGGACATCAGGAAAGGAGAAATTCTTGCTAAATGTGGTAACTCCGGAAACTCAACGGAACCTCACTTGCATTTAAGCTTGCAAAATGCGGCAGAAATGGAAGAATCAATAGGAGCCAAATTATATTTTGACCGTATAGAGGTCAATGGTGAGATTAGATTGGATTATCTTCCTGTAAAAGAAGATTTTATTAGTAATAGTAATTAAAGAAACCATAATAAAAGTGTAAGGCATGATTTTAGAAATGAAAGTTCCATCTCCAGGTGAATCCATTACTGAAGTTGAAATAGCAGAATGGCTAGTTAGTGATGGAGATTATGTAGAGAAGGACCAGGCAATTGCTGAGGTGGATTCAGATAAAGCGACTCTGGAATTACCGGCTGAAGAAAGCGGTATAATTACCTTGAAAGCAGAAGAAGGTGACGCTGTAGCTGTTGGAGAAGTTGTATGTCTTATAGATACAAGCGCCGAAAAGCCCAAAGATGGAGCTGTAAAAACTGAAGAAAAAAAGGTTGATAAAACTGAAGTTACAGTTGAACATAAAGAACCTGCCAGGAAAGAAATCGTTAAAGAATCCTATGCTAAGGGAGTGCCTTCACCTGCTGCCAGGAAAATACTTGACGAGAAAGGTATAGATCCTGCAAGTTTGAACGGAACCGGCAAAGAAGGTAGAATTACTAAGGAAGATGCAGTGAAATCAGTGCCTTCTATGGGTAGCCCTACGGGTGGAAGTCGTGGTGAGCACAGGACTAAACTTTCTATGTTAAGACGTAAAGTGGCGGAACGCCTGGTAGCTGCCAAAAATGAAACAGCCATGCTTACTACTTTTAATGAAGTAGACATGTCTGCAGTTTTTGCATTGAGAAAACAATACAAAGAAATATTTAAAGATAAACACGATGTAAGTCTTGGATTTATGTCGTTTTTTACCAAGGCTGTGTTAAGGGCTTTAGTGATGTTCCCATCTGTAAACTCGATGATTGATGGTAAGGAAATGCTCACTTTTGATTTTTGCGATATAAGCATTGCTGTTTCCGGGCCAAAGGGGCTTATGGTACCCGTTATAAGAAATGCGGAAAATCTTACTTTTAGAGGGATAGAAGCAGAAGTGAAACGCCTTGCATTAAGGGCTCGTGATGGACAGATTACAGTAGACGAAATGACTGGAGGTACTTTTACGATTTCTAATGGTGGGGTTTTTGGTTCAATGTTATCAACGCCAATAATAAATCCACCGCAAAGCGGAATTCTCGGGATGCATAATATTGTGGAGCGACCTGTGGTTAAGGAAGGAGCTATAGTTATCGCACCAATAATGTATGTTGCACTTTCCTATGATCATAGAATTATTGATGGAAAAGAATCTGTAGGATTTCTGGTTGCCGTAAAAGAGGCTTTGGAAAACCCGGTGGAGTTATTGATGGAAGGCAACGTGGAAAAAGCGCTTGAATTGTAGATGAATTGCGAGTAGCAAGTCACAAAGGTTATTTTTTATTTTTCAAAAATAAGTTCCCGGAAGCGTAATCAATTACCGCCTTGCATTTTATTAGAATATCTGCCCCTATAATCCCGTCAACCGGTAGAGACTTGTGTGCTTTGAGAGCTTCATTTACGTGAACCAGGTCAAACACAACTATCTTTTGCTTTTCTTTTTTCCAACCACCAATGGCAATTTTATTTTTTGTTGAAACCAGTGTTTCCATATCGGTAGCACCAGCACCGGCAGCTTTAATTTTGGAATTCTTTGAAACAAGTTTAAAATAACTGGCTTTATCA
>NZ_JBATKE010000088.1:0-1984 GCF_049669105.1 Eudoraea sp. | reverse complement strand
TCGCCAAACACTGCCCAGGCACTGTCGGCCACAGTCTGAGGGAATGGATATTCCGATGTGTCTTTGTTGGCCGTCATCGTCCAGCCATCACCAAAAACAACATCACCCTTTTGATAACTCTCGCCGGATACGTACGCGCCGCGCCATGCCATGAGATTGCGCTCAGTCAAGGCGCCGATATCGTTGGCTATCTTACGGAAGTTCTCATTGACCGGGACCGACTCTTCCGGGAGCCTGTCGTAGACGAAACGCTCGATCTGCGGGCTATTGGCCACCGACGTTCTCCAGCTCAATGTCCACGCCCGACAGCGTGAACTCAGCCGAGCCCGGTAAGCTTTCGATCTGCACGGCCAGGTAGCGCCCGGTCTCACGCAGGTCCACAGCGTAGTCCTCGACGGGGTCAAACCCTACCGGGTCACCCCAGAAAATGCCCGCGTTGGGGTTGGCTCGCTGGCCAATGCGGAACGTCATCTTACCCCCGGTGGAGTTGACCTGGGGGTAGAGCCGGTTCACGTACAGGATAGTGTCGCCGACGCTTTTAATGTACTCGTCAAAGTCCAGCGTCGCCTGCTCGACGCTGAACGGTCGCGGGAATATCTCAGTGAACGCGCGCGGGTCCATGTTCACCAGCTCAGACACGCCACTGACTGACCGCACCACTGCCTGACCATCGACCAGGCGCACCGCGTAGAAGACGCTGTCTACGGCCGTTGCGAACACGTCAGAGTAGCTCACGCTATCGTAGGAGCTGTAGTAGTTCTCGGGTGAATCTGCGGCGACGTCAACGTAACGAAGCGTCCCCGTCACCAGGCGCGGACCCATGACGATCTGCTTGTAGAGGCCGGCGCCACCAGGGTCCTGGGTCTCGACCAGGGTGAATGCGTCCCATAACCTGTTATAGACCAGCATGTGATCAGCGGCGCCTTCACTCTGTACCCTGAACAGGAAGCACACCTCGTTCCTGGCCGGGTAGAACTCGGTGAAGATCGGAAAGTCGTAGTCCACGTTCTCGATCAGCCACCGGCTCAGCCGACGGTCGGTCAGGGAGTTCTTGCGCACGCCATCGTGGACGTAGATGTCGCGGAACCCGAACACGTACGACGACCCCTCAACGTGAGTTGACGCGTGCGGGCTGACCATGCCGTCGTCCTGGAACAGGCCCTGAAAGCTCATGACAAACTGCCCGCCAACGTAGTTCATCCGCACCGACGACTCGTCGTAGTAGATGTACATGCTGTCGCCGACGACTTCACCACCACGGATGCCCTGGCCGGACTGCTGGTACGGGTTCTCGCCCGCCAGGTTGCCAGGATCGGTAAAGTCCCAATCGTAGACCGTGTCACCAGGGGCCACGGGTTGGCACCACTTGATCAGGCTGGGTTGAGTGATAGCGTTTTTGGTGATGCGTAGCGCCACCAGGAAGTTCTTGTAGCTCTCGATGACCTCGCACCGGTACTCGGCGGGCCACCCCGGCATGGTCTCAAAAGAGCCGGTGTAGCTGAACAGAACGAACGGCACATCGACGCCATTGGTCAGTATCAGGGTCTCGCCCTGCTGGACGTGATACCAGTACGTGCTCGCCGTCCACACCAGAGGCGTGACGTCAACGAACGTGTCATCGTCTTCGTACAGGCGCCACTCACTGTCTAGAATCAACAGCATCCGGTTTGCGCCCTCGTAGTAATACGGGGCCGCGTACTGGATGTTCTCCGTCGGGGTAATATCCACTGCCGGGTTGGGCAACGTCGCCAGGGCCTTGTTGCTGAAGCGGCAGTTGAGCATACGCGGCAAGGCGCCCAGGGGCAGGTCCTGCGGAACGATGTCCGGGACCCAACCCTTCATGCCGATGTCGCGTATGGGGATCGTTGGCATCTATACGCTCCTAAACACCATGCGCCCGCCACATAGCCACAGCCGTTCCATTGATGCCGTTGTAGACAGTTCCGCCAGAGTTGGTCAGCGTCCGCATGTACATGCTTGACTG
>NZ_JBATKE010000087.1:0-19001 GCF_049669105.1 Eudoraea sp. | reverse complement strand
GAGGTAATAGAGAGATTATTATTGAATCCAAACTTGGTGAGGTAAAGAAATATTTAGTAAAACTTTCAAACCAGATTTTGGTACAGGAAAATGATTATGTTAGAGCTGGTATGGCTTTATCTGACGGTTCTATTACTCCTGAAGATATCCTTGCAATTAAGGGACCTTCAGCGGTACAACAGTATCTTGTAAATGAAGTGCAGGAAGTATATCGCCTTCAGGGTGTAAAAATTAATGACAAGCACTTTGAAGTAGTTGTACGCCAGATGATGCGAAAAGTTCGTATTCAGGACTCTGGAGATACAACATTCCTTGAAAATCAGTTGGTACACAAAGACGACTTTATCAAAGAAAACGATGAGATCTTTGGTATGAAAGTAGTGGAAGATTCAGGTGAATCAGAAAACCTTAAGGCAGGCCAGATTATTACAGCGCGAGAATTGAGAGATGAGAATTCAATTTTGAAACGTGCAGATAAGAATTTGGTTACTGCGCGTGATGCTGTGTCAGCTACGGCTACACCAATTCTGCAGGGTATTACAAGGGCCTCGTTACAAACCAAATCGTTTATTTCTGCGGCATCGTTCCAGGAAACAACAAAGGTCTTGAATGAAGCGGCTGTAAGTGGTAAAATTGATTACCTGGAAGGATTGAAAGAGAATGTTATTGTAGGTCATAAAATTCCTGCCGGTACCGGTATGAGGGATTATGAAAATATAATCGTAGGCTCAAAAGAGGAGTACGATGAAATTATGGCTCGCAAAGAAGAATTAAAGTTTTAAAATCATTAACCCTCAATTTTCTAATTGAGGGTTTTTGTTTGTTACACGGGATTATTTTTTGAAGTGAACAATGGAAGAAAAAAATCAGAAACAACAACAGATAAATATTGAGCTGGACGAAAAAATAGCTGAAGGAATCTATTCCAATTTGGCCATTATAAATCATTCTGTTTCAGAATTTGTTGTCGACTTTATAAGCATGATGCCGGGAGCACCAAAAGCGAAGGTGAAAAGTAGAATTGTCCTTACTCCTCAGCATGCGAAGAAATTTTTAAAAGCGCTTAATGATAATGTTAGTCGTTTTGAAAAGGCTCACGGTACTATTAAAGATTACGAGCAACCTCCAATTCCGTTAAATTTCGGTCCTACTGGAGAGGCTTAATTAAAAAAACCCATGAAGTATTCATGGGTTTTTAATTTTTGGTACATACTGTGACCTAATTATTCAAATTCTGAAGTAAAATGCAGTTTGACAGTGGGATATTTCTGTTGAGTCATTTGTAATGAAAATTGAGAATCTGCCAAAAACACCAGTTGTCCGCGCTTATCCTTAGCCAGGAATTTCTGTTTTACTCTAATAAATTCTTTAAACTCTTCATTATTAGGATCTTCCGGATCAACCCAGCAGGCTTTGTGAACAGGAAAATTCTCATAGGTACATTTTGCACCGTACTCATGTTCTAATCTGTATTGAATTACTTCGTATTGCAAGGCGCCTACAGTACCTATAACTTTTCTGCCATTAAGTTCCAAGGTAAATAACTGCGCAACACCTTCATCCATTAACTGGTCAATTCCTTTATTTAATTGCTTGGATTTCATCGGATCTGCATTGTTGATATATCTGAAATGCTCCGGAGAAAAGTTGGGGATACCTTTATAATGTAAAATTTCACCCTCTGTTAATGTATCACCAATTTTAAAATTACCGGTGTCATGCAATCCCACAATATCGCCGGGATACGATATATCTACTATTTCTTTTTTTTCTGCAAAAAATGCATTGGGACTTGAAAATTTCAATTTCTTATTGAGCCTTACATGCAAATAGGGCTTGTTGCGCTCAAATGTTCCTGATACAATTTTCACAAATGCCAAGCGATCTCTGTGTTTCGGATCCATATTGGCGTGGATTTTAAATACAAAACCGGAAAGCTCGGTTTCATTGGCTTTAACCATACGTTCTTCGGCCATCTTCGATCTGGGATATGGAGCTATTTCAATAAAACAATCGAGAAGTTCTTTTACTCCAAAATTATTTAACGCAGAACCAAAAAATACCGGCTGAAGCGAACCGTCCAGATACTTTTGTTTGTCAAAAGGAGGGTAGACTCCGCTTACCAACTCCATATTATCTCTTAAAGTTTCAGCAGCCCCGGTGCCAATAATGTTCTCTAATTCAGGACTCGTTATATCATCAAAAGCAATTATGTCTGAGATGTTTTTTTTGCTATCTCCACTGAAAAGATTAATATTTTTCTCATAAATATTATAAATTCCCTTAAAATCGTAGCCCATCCCAATTGGAAAACTTAAAGGGGTAACAGTTAATCCCAATTCCTGTTCTACTTCATCCAAAAGGTCAAAAGCGTCCTTTCCTTCTCTATCGAGTTTGTTTATGAATACGATCATGGGAATGCTTCTCATCCTGCAGACCTCCACCAATTTTTTAGTCTGTTCTTCTACACCTTTAGCAACATCTATAACAACAATTACACTATCTACTGCTGTTAGGGTTCTAAAAGTATCCTCCGCAAAGTCCTTATGGCCTGGCGTATCAAGAATATTTATCTTCTTATCCTTATACAAGAATGCAAGGACAGAGGTAGCTACCGAAATTCCACGCTGACGCTCAATTTCCATGAAATCGCTCGTTGCTGCTTTTTTGATCTTATTATTTTTTACAGCTCCTGCCTCTTGTATTGCGCCTCCAAATAGAAGCAACTTTTCGGTAAGTGTAGTTTTACCGGCATCAGGATGCGAAATAATACCAAATGTTCTTCTCCTTTCTATTTCTTTTGAAAAATTCACAGCAAAAATTTGAGCAAAAATAATGCAAATAATATAGCTCAGAGAGAATAGAAAGACTTTTTTAAAATGATTCTCATCGCACTTAATAGTCCATATTCAATGAATTTGAGATTATTAATCTATTTGATTTTAGGGATATTATCGATAAACGGCTAGTAATCTTCGATTTTTGAATTTTTGAGAATTATTAAAAGCTTTTTACAACAGACTTTACCTTCTCATAGTATCAATATTTTTGACGTTTAACGAGTTTTGAGGTCTTTTAAAGATATTTACTAACTTAAGTTTTCAAATGGATTTGATGCTATGTTATTTAACTATATCTTGCAATGATATTTTAGAGAAGCCCTATCTCTTACTTAGTTTTTTCCTACAAAGCCGTGGTGATATGTTTAATTGAAAACTATCATTTATGGAAAAAAATACCCCAACCAAAATACGAGATAAAGCGACTTTAGGCTTTAGCTTGATAACTGCCATTCTAGTTTTAGTTTTTTCTTCTTCTTTTGACACGATTCCGTCAGATTATGATTTTATGACTACCTATGCGGATACGGACACGGATAATGATGGTATAAAGGATCTTATAGATATTGATGATGACAATGATGGTATTATAGATTCAATAGAAGATAAAAACCCAGACGGGGATAATAATCCATTAACGCATCCAACAGACACTGATAAAGATGGGGTTCCCAATCACCTTGATGTCGATTCAGACAATGATGGAATTATTGACAATGTGGAAGCGCAATCGACGCACGGTTATATCGCCCCAAGTGGCATTGATTCTGATGGTAACGGGCTAGACGACAACTATGAAGAAACACCTGGTAGTTGTGGGGGACTGGTACCCATAGATTCAGATTTGGATAGTTATCCTGATTATTTAGATATCGATAGCGATAATGATGGGATTTTAGACAATGTAGAAGCTCAAACTACCGCAGATTTTCAGGCACCCTGTGGCATGGATTCAGATGGCAACGGCCTGGATGACCATTATGAGGAATCTCCAGGTAGTTGTGGTGGATTAATACCTGTAAATACAGATGGTGACTCCCAACCTGATTATAGGGATATCGACTCAGATAATGATGGTATTCTGGATAATGTGGAAGCTCAGGAAGCTGCCAGTTTTCAACCACCCTGCGGTATGGATAGTGATGGCAACGGTCTTGATGATCATTACGAAAATACACCGGGCTCTGGAGAAGGACTCCATCCGATAAATTCCGATAATGACCCCAATCCTAATTTTAGAGATATTGATTCCGAAAATGATGGTCTACCTGATAATATAGAGGCACAGACCACAAGTGGCTATATTCTTCCATCTGGTTTGGATGATGATAAAGACGGCCTGGACAATGCTTACGAAGGAACAGGTGATCAAGGTCTTACTCCGGAGAATACAGACGGTACGGACGAGCCGGATTATTTGGATACGGACACGGATAACGATTTGGTTCCTGATAATAATGAAGGGAACGATTTTAATTTTGATGGGATCCCTGATCAGACATTTACTGGTACAGATACCGATGAGGATGGTCTTGATGATGGCTATGAGGGCAGTGATTTAAATGATCCTTTTCTGGTAAATGACGAAATAACAGACCCGGCAACTGATTTACCGGATACGGATGGTACTGAGGATGTTAACTACCGTGACCTGGATGATGATGGGGATGGTTTGGACACCCCTGACGAGGATGCCAATGAAGATGGCGACCCTACTAATGACGATACCAGTGGTAATGGTACCCCTGATTATTTAGATCCTGATACTACAAATACTGATCCTGATCCTGATACCGATGGAGATGGGGTAAAGGATAGTACAGACCTGGATGATGACAATGATGGTTTGCTGGATACGGAAGAAGATCCCAATCTGGATACTGATGATAACCCGTTAACCAACCCATTGGACAGCGACGGTGATGGTTTTCCAAATCACCTGGATATCGATTCAGATAATGATGGATTACCCGATAATATAGAAGCACAGACCACCAGTGGTTATATATTACCCAATGAAGACGACGAGGCAACTTATGTGACCAATGATGGGGTGAACTCTGCATATTTAGGGGGTCTAACTCCAGTGAATACAGATGGTTCGGACGAGCTCGATTATTTGGATACCGATACGGACAATGATCTAGTGCCTGATAATAATGAAGGGAATGACTTTAATTTTGATGGGATTCCTGATCAGACCTTTACCGGTACAGATACCGATGAGGATGGTCTTGATGATGGCTATGAGGGCAGTGATGTAAATGACCCTTTTGTAGTAAATGATGAAATAACAGACCCGGCAACTGATTTACCGGATACGGATGGCACGGAGGATGTTAACTACCGGGATATTGATGATGATGGTGATGGTCTGGATACTCCTGATGAGGATACTGATGGTGATGGTGATCCTACCAATGATGATTGCAGTGGTAATGGAACGCCTAATTATTTAGATCCGGATACAACCACTTGTGATCCGGATACAGACGGTGATGGTGTGACTGATGAAAATGAAGTCGCAGATGAAACCGATCCAACAGATCCTTGTGATTTTATTTTAGCTAGCCAAACCGTAACTCCTTCCGAGGAATGGGACAACTTAGATTGTGATGGCGATGGGGTTACCAATGAAGATGAGGTTTCGGATGGAACGGATCCTTTAGACTCTTGCGATTTATTACTTGCAAGCCAAACGGTAACACCAACCACAGATTGGAATAACCTGGACTGCGATGGCGATGGTGTAACTAACGGTGACGAAGTTACCGATGAAACCGATCCATTGGATCCTTGTGATCTTTTACTGGCTAGCCAAACAGTAACGCCTTCAGACGAATGGAATATTCTGGATTGTGATGGCGACGGGGTAACTAATGGCGATGAAGTTTCGGATTCAACAGATCCCTTAGATCCTTGCGACTTTAACCAAGACAGCGTAACGCTTACACCAAGTGGCGATTATTTAGTAGCAGATTGCGACGGTGACGGGGTAACAAATGGTGATGAGGCTACAGATGGAACAGATCCATTAGATTCCTGTGATCTAATATTGGCAAGCCAAACGGTGACCCCAACCATTGATTGGAGCAATTTGGATTGTGACGGTGACGGCGTAACTAATGGTGATGAAGTTGCTGATGCAACAGATCCATTAGACTCTTGTGATCTTATACTGGCAAGTCAAACAGTAACTCCAACCACTGATTGGGATAACCTGGATTGTGACGGTGATGGGGTAACCAATGGCGATGAAGTTTCGGATGCAACAGATCCTTTAGACTCTTGTGATTTTATACTGGCAAGTCAAACGGTAACTCCAACCACGGATTGGATCAGTCTTGATTGTGATGGCGACGGAGTAACCAACGGGGATGAAGTTTCGGATTCAACAGATCCCTTAGATCCTTGCGATTTTAATCAAGACAGTGTAACGCTTACGCCAAGTGGTGATTATTTAGCGGCAGATTGCGATGGTGACGGGGTAACAAATGGTGATGAGGCTACAGACGGAACAGATCCATTAGATTCTTGTGATCTTATATTGGCGAGCCAAACGGTGACTCCAACAGTTGAGTGGAATAACCTGGATTGTGATGGCGACGGGGTAACTAATGGTGATGAAGTTGCAGACGCAACGGATCCTTTAGACTCTTGTGATCTTATACTGGCAAGTCAAACAGTATCTCCAACCGATGATTGGGATAACCTCGATTGCGACGGTGATGGTGTAACCAATGGGGATGAAGTTATTGATTCAACAGATCCATTAGATCCATGTGATCTTCTACTGGCAAGTCAAACAGTGACTCCCTCTGAGGAATGGAATCTCCTGGATTGCGATAACGATGGAAATTCTAACGGAACGGACCCTAATCCCCTAATTGCAACAGCAGTGGATGATTCCGGAACGACCCTTCCTTTAACAGAGGTAGTAATTAATATCTTAGCGAACGATGATTACCTTCCTAATAATGATCCCAACAATCTGGGAACTACATCTATAACCAGAATTGGAGGAGACGCAACCGGAATTGTTTCTTTTGATCCGGAAACAGGAGAACTATCATATACTCCATCTGCATCAGAAAACAATATAAATATTACAATTATCTATGAAGTATGTAATACGGATCCTGATCCGGATGTATGTGCTTCGGCTACAGTTACCATATTTGTATCAGATAATCCAATAGATGCCGTTGATGATGATTTTAGTGAATTATTAGCAGATGGCACGGATGGAGGCGTTATAGAAGGAGGTAATATTTTTGATAATGATACTTTGAACGGTCTGGCTCTTGATCCTGCTGATGTAACCTTAACATCAACGCCAACAGGTCCGTTAACAATAAATCCTGATGGTACCGTTAGTGTAGCTCCTGATACGGCCCCGGGTACTTATACCATAGATTATACGATATGTGAGATTGCAAATCCAATAAACTGTGATACTGCAACCGTAACGGTAGAGGTCATTAATGTTACCATAGATGCAGTGGATGATGACTACAGCGATATTTTTATAGATGGTGAAGATGGTGGCATTTTACCGGATAGCAACGTTTTGGATAATGATACCTTGAATGGACTGTCAGTTGATCCTGAGGATGTAACAATTACATCCACACCAACAGGTCCGTTAACAGTAAATACAGATGGCACCATTAGCGTTGCTCCGGATACTCCTACAGGATCGTATAGCATTGAATATACAATATGTGAGAATGAAAATCCAACTAATTGTGACACCGCTACTGTTGTGGTATTGGTTTCAGAAACAATTTCAGGTGCCATTGAAGTCAATCAATTAGTAACGCCAAATAATGATGGCAGAAATGATTTCTTATTTATTAACGGAGTAGAAAATGCGTTGAATAATTCTCTGAAGATATTTAATAGATGGGGTGTTGCTGTTTACGAAGGCAGAAACTATAACAACCAAAATAACGTTTTTGATGGCAGATCAAGAGGGAGATCAACGATTAGTGCCGAAGATTATCTGCCTTCTGGAGTATATTTCTATATCTTTGAGTATCAAAAAGACCAGGAAAATATTTCTAAAAGTGGTTATCTCTACATAAGTAAATAATACATGGTAAAGTATATGATATTTAGCAAGCGCAACTTTGTTTTTCTAATACTGATTTTTACCACAATAGGAGGTTTATTGGCACAGCAAGATGCCCAGTACACGCAATATATGTATAACACAATGAGCGTTAATCCTGCCTATGCTGGTTCAAGAGGGCAACTGAGTATTGCCGGTTTGTACAGATCTCAGTGGGTTGGCCTCGCAGGAGCTCCGGAAACATTTACAATAAATCTTCATTCACCTATAAGGAATAGTAAATTAGGCTATGGAGTATCTATAATTAATGATAATATAGGTGATGGTGTAGTTCAGGAAACTTATTTGGATGGGGTGTTGTCTTATACTATTGACGTGTCCTACGAAGGGAAATTGTCTTTTGGTCTGAACGCAGGCGGTAGTATGCTGAACCTCGATTTTAACGGGTTGAATAATTTTGACAATGAACCTATTACAGGGGATAATATAGATAATAAATTTACACCTAATTTTGGTTTGGGAGTGTATTATCATACCAATAAATTTTACTTAGGAGTATCAGCCCCCAGGCTGATTGCCTCAGATTATTTTGATAATTCCCAACGGGATTCGAATAGTGTGCAATTTCTATCCAGGGAGAAAATCAACTTCTACTTAATCACTGGAGTTGTGCTTGATTTAAACAGTCAGCTAAAATTTAAACCGGCTTTACTGACTAAATTAGTAGGAGGTGCTCCTTTACAAGTAGATCTTTCAGCAAGTTTTTTATTGAATGAGAAATTCTCCTTTGGCCTGGCATACAGATGGGATGCGGCTTTTAGCGCATTAATTGGATTTCAATTATCAGATCAGCTAATGCTTGGTCTGGCTTATGATAAGGAAACTACAGAATTAGGAAGTACTCAATTTAATGATGGGTCATTTGAAGTATTCCTAAGATTCGAATTGGTTAAATCATTTCAGCGTTTAGTATCACCCCGATTCTTTTAAATTTTAATTAAATGACAAAAAAAATACTCTTAACTTCAATCCTGACAGTATTTCTGCTGGCCATGACATTTGCACAGGAAAGACGAGTAGTCAAGGGTAATAAGAAATATGCAGAATATTCATTTAGTCCGGCTATTGATATATATAAGAAAGTACTGGATAAGGGATATGTGAGCAGTGATCTATTGCAAAAATTAGGGAATTCATATTATTTTAATGCAAATTATGAAGAGGCCGAAAAGATTTATAAACAACTTATTGAAACCTATGGTTCAGAAATAGGTCCGGAATATTTTTTTAGGTATGGCCAAACACTTAAAACCCTGGGAGATTATACGAATTCAGATTCTATCCTGGCCCGTTTTTCGGAAATGACGTCAAATGATTTGCGTTCAAAAATAATTAAAACGGCAAAGGATTATAAGGAAGAAATTGCCAGAAATTCCGGCCGTTATGAGCTTGAACTCTTCGAGTACAATTCCAAATATTCAGATTTTGCACCTGCATTTTATAAAGAAGGTTTGATCTTTTCTTCAGACCGTGACACAGGAAACCTTGCCAGATATCGCCATACATGGAATTCCAAAGACTTTCTGGATATTTATAAAGTAAATGCAGACAGTAGTTCCAGTAACCGGGTAGTAAAGATGAATATGATTAATTCCAGACTTCATGAATCTACTTCCGTAGCTACAAAAGATGGTAATACCATTTATTTTACCAGGAATAACTTTATTGATGGCAAATCTAAAAAAGATGAAGAAGGAGTAATTAGATTAAAGATTTTTAGGATTAACTGGAAGGATGGCGAATGGTCAGGCCTGGAAGAGTTACCCTTTAACAGCGATAGCTATTCAGTTGCCCACCCGGCTTTAAGCCCTGATGAAAAAACGCTTTATTTTGCTGCAGATATGCCAGATTCAAAGGGAGAATCTGATATTTATAAGGTTTCTATAAAAGAGGATGGCACCTTTGGTTCACCAATAAATTTGGGTACCCCGATAAACACGGAATCCAGGGAAACATTCCCTTATGTTAGCAGTGAAAATATCCTTTATTTCTCTTCAGATGGTCACCCGGGTCTTGGAGGCCTGGATATTTTTGCGACTAAAATTGACTATGATGATTATTCAAAATCTGTATTAAATGTAGGGGAGCCTGTGAATAGTAAAAAGGATGATTTTTCCTATATAATTAATGAGGAGACTAAAAAAGGGTATTTTGCATCTAATCGCTCCGAAGGAATGGGAGCCGATGATATTTATGGTTTCTTAGAGACCAGACCTTTAAATTTTGAATGTCTCCAACCAATAACCGGTACAGTGCGTGATAAAATTTCCAATGAAGTACTTGTAGGTGCCACGGTCAAAGTAATTAATGAGGATAATGAAGAAGTTCTATCTGCAATAACTGATAACAAGGGAGATTATATCTTAAGTTGTGATTGTAATCAGGGGAATTTTGTAAGGGCACAAACCCAGGGTTATATGCCGGCTGAGGAATATTTACCAATATCTGATGGTAAGCCCATAATAATTGATTTTTATTTGGAACGTGAAATAATCGAAGCAGGTTTTGGGGATGATTTAGCGAAACTGTTGCAATTGAGCACCATCTATTTTGATTTTGGAAAATATAATATCAGACGCGATGCGGAAATTGAAATTCAAAAGGTGATCGCTGCAATGGAAAAATATCCAAGTCTGAAAATAAAGGCTAATTCACACACAGATAGTCGGGGAGCTGATTCATTTAATCTTTGGTTGTCACAAAAAAGAGCTGAGGCAACCGTCGCATATATGATTTCTCAAGGCATAAGTGCGGAGCGTCTTATAGGTGAGGGCTATGGAGAAACCCGTCTGGTAAATGAGTGTGATGATGGTATAAAATGTTCCAGCGAAAAACACCAATTAAATCGCAGATCAGAGTTTATTATTTTGGAATAAAAACTTTCAATTAAAAATAGTTTTTAAAGCAGCTACCAAAAGTAGCTGCTTTATTTTTTATAGGTTTAAAAATCATTAATGGAAGGGCTTCATCGTTCAACTGCACGCCAAATGTCTCCGTAATTTGCTCAAAAAAAATTTGCTAAACTTCGGTAACCCGGCTTTTCACCAGCCGAATGAGCACTTATACAACAAATATTTAATAGAAAGGATTATCAAAGGTATTTTTGATGCTTATAGCTATACCTGTGTATAAAATGAAGCATTGCTCATTGTTATTTGCCTTGATTCTTCTGGCCCTTTTAGGTTCAGCAGTTCAATCATATGGACAGGGAACATTCCTGGATAATTTCAATACTACCTTATATTCCAACAATAACGGAACGGCTAATTTTGCCACAAACTGGGTTGAATCCAATGAGACGACAGATCCCACGAATGGGAGAATATTGATTAACAGCAATCAGTTACGCTTTCAGAATTTAGATGATAGATTCATCACAAGGACTTTAGACCTATCTGCTGCCACTTCAGCCATATTAACATTGGACTTTCAAAGAACTAATGGGAATGAATCCATCCTGGTACAGTTGTTTGATGGGAGTTCGTTTAACACCATAGCTACTTTAGCTGGAAACGGTTCGGTAAATTATACACTAGCGGCAGCGGAAATGTCAGGAACATCAGCAATCAGATTTATTACAGGTAGTGGTAACTGGGGAAATAGCGAGACCATTTTTATTGATAATGTACAGTTTGTGACTACCTCCACGCCATTTATCTCCATTGATGATGTATCGGTTAATGAGAATGCAGGAACAGCAACGTTTACGGCCACTCATTTGGGTCTTCCTACCGGAGGTCCATTTACGGTGAATTACCAAACTGTTGATGGTACGGCTACGGCAGGAAATGATTATACGGCCATTGCAGGTGGTATATTGAGCTTTAACGGAACTGTTGGTGATACAGAAACCATCGTGGTATCAATCACGGACGATACGCTTTTTGAATCTGCAGAAACCTATACCATTCAATTAACAGGAACTTCTGATATTTCAGTCAATATCACTGATACGGGTACTGGGACTATAAATGATAATGAAGTGGTATTCGGAAATACTCCACTTACCCTTTTTAGGGAATTTGATGGTTATATGGACTATACCTCTACAGCAGGTACACTGAGGACACAGCCAAATACGGTAGATCCATGCTCGATTACTACTTCCTCATCCAACACATTGAGTTCTCCAATACCTGCAGGAGCAACAATTGATGCCGCGTATCTTTATTGGTCTCATTCCGGGGCTACTATGGATTCTCAGGTAACTTTTGAAGGTACCACAATAGATGCGCAGGTGGCATATACAAGTTCTATCATAGGGCTTACGTTTTATGGCATGTTTAGTGACGTAACCAGCCTTGTAACGACTATTCCTAATCCATCTGCGAATGTCTATGATTTTTCAGGTCTGACAATAGACAATACTGGTTCTTATTGTGGTAGCAGTGTTGTTTTGGGAGGATGGTCATTGATGATATTTTATACAGATACCAGTCTCCCGGCTTCTACAATTAATCTTTATCAGGGTTTTGACGGGAATCAGAATTCCTCATCCACATTTTCATTAAGCGGTTTTTATGCCATTGGATCTGTGGGTTCGAAAACAACAGCCTTGTCTTGGGAGGGAGATCAGACCCTTGCGAACAATGAATCCCTGCAATTTACAACCCCATTGTCCGGAACCAACCTTCTGACAGGTGACGGAGATAATGATGGGATTTCGGCAAACAATCCGTTTAATTCCACGCATTTTGACAATACTGTATTACCGAACCTTAACAACACCGCTTCCCATGGGGTAGATCTGGATACTTATGATGTATCGGCCTTTATCCTTCCCGGGGAAACCAGCGCAACCACGCAGGTAAATGTAGGTCAGGATTATGTAATCATGAACGCTGTAGTACTCAAGGTACCATCCAACTTAATTACCGGACGAGTATTTGAAGATATGAATTATGGAGGAGGAGCCGGGCGAAACTATGCATCTGCTTCTGGTATTGGATTGCCCGGTGTAACGGTTGAATTATATGATTCAGTGGGTACTCTGGTAGATACCCAAACCACGGATGTATCAGGTTCCTATGTTTTTGCCGGGATGGTTAATGGAACTTATAGTATTCGTGTGGTAAATGGAAGTGTCAGATCTTCGAGACCCGGAGGAAGTGCTTGTACAAGCTGTATACCTGTCCAAACTTTTAAAACCGAATATATAGCCAGTGTTTTGGTAGAAAGGGCAAATGAAGTGGGTGGTGCAAATCCGTCTGCAGCAGATACCGGTGCAGGAGTATTTGCTGGCGCACAAACTTTAGCTTCGGTGACCATAGTAAATGAAGGTGTTGCCGGATTGGACTTCGGTTTCAATTTTAATGCAATTGTGAATACCAATGAAGATAGTCAGGGTTCTTTGGAACAATTTATCGTGAACAGCAATGAATTAGGAGAAACCGGGCTCGATATTGAAGCCAATGGTATTTTTGATCCTGCGGCAGGAGAAGATACTTCTGTATTTATGATCCCACCAACAGGAGATGCCCTGGGAAGAACGGCAGATACAAATTTTGTAAGTGGTTATTTTGATATTTTAATATCTAATGGAAGTCCATTAACCAACATTACCGGCAACAATACCAAAATAGATGGCAGAGCACAAACCGCCTATTCCGGAAATACAAATTCCGGAACAATAGGTTCGGGAGGAAATGCTGTGGGAACTTCTGCCACACTATTACCAAATTTTGATCTTCCTGAGATACAGCTTCACAGAAACAATGGCGACGTAATCATTACAGAAGGTAGTTCTGTAGGGATAAGAAATATTTCCGTATATGCTGGTAATAACTCCGGAATTAGGGTGGATAATGGCTCCCCTACAATATCCAATAATCTATTGGGTGTCAATGCTCTAGGCTCTAATTCAGGGAATATAAATTATGGAGTAGAAATAACCAGTGGTACTACTGTTGTAGAGGGCAATTATATAGCGACCAATACAGATTCGGGAATTTTGATTGACGGAGGTAGCTCTTCCACTATTCAAAATAACCATATAACAACGAACGGTAATGGCCCTTGTGATGATAATATTACAATTGTAGGTGGAACAGGAATCGTGATACAACAGAATTTAATTGAAAATGCCTCGGGTCTAGGTATTGACGGGGATGGAATTTCAGGAAATGTATCAATACTGGAAAATACAATTACTGGTTCTGGCCAGGATGGAGGTACCTGTAGCGGAAATCTTGAAAATGTAGGGATATTGCTTGACGGTAATAATTCTGCTATTACAAATAACATTATATTTTTCAATGGTGGCCCGGGAATCGTTCTGGCCGGAGGTAACACCAGTGGAAATCTGATATCTCAAAACTCCATTTATGCCAATGGAACGGCTACGGATGCTCTGGGTATTGATTTAGACGATTCGGATAACACCGGAGACGGGGTTACCCTGAATGAGAATGGGGATGCGGATAATGGACCTAATGGTTTATTGAATTTTCCAATTATAACAAGCGCTTATATGTCCGGGACTAACCTTGTGATCAAAGGATGGGCACGTCCCGGGGCTACTGTAGAGGTTTTTCTGACCGATGTCAATGAAGGAACTGCCGCGGCGGGAGATAACGAATTAGGCTTTAGTACAGACTATGGTGAAGGTCAGGTATATCTGGGTACTGCCGTCGAAGGAAGTGGTGCTGATCTTGATTCGGGTAGCTCTTCTTATACTGATGTTGACGGAAATACGGACAATACCAACCGTTTTCATTTTAATATAGCAATTCCTCCTATGGCTTCCATTGGTGATTTTATAACTGCTACTGCTACGCTAAGCAACAGTACTTCTGAATTTTCTCCGATGAGTGTGCTAAAAGTACAAACGATCATTACAAATCGAAGAATTACCTATAGGGTTAATCGCAACTAGCCCCTTTTATTATTTTAGCTTAAAAATCGAAAATTTCCCTCTTTATAAATAGTTTATATACAATTAATTAAGTGTATTATACATAATCAAAACCACAGCTTAGTCATAGTTGGTGATTGAATAATCCATCTACGCAACATTTATTTTGCCCTGAAAATCAGAAGGTTAATTTTACATATTACATTAATCCGTACGGAAATTAATATTTCCTTCGGAAAAAAGATTAACCAATGTTGGGAAGAGATACCCTCTTAGTGGTTTATAAAATCAGTTGCAGTCTAGTATTTATCCTGTTTCTTCTTTCATTTGGAGGAGTAAAAGCCCAAACGACCATCTGGGCCGAAGATTTTAATTCATATCCCAATGGTACAATTACAGGAGCCGGAATTGGTACCTCTCCCGTGAATTGGAACTCACAAGCTGGAGCAGGGGTATCAGGAGGACTTATCCTGGCAAGTAACACAAGAAATGTAGCGTCTTCAACACTCGCTAATCCTTTAATTTGGGTAACTGACCCCATTAATATAAATGGCAATACCAATGTTACTTTTAGTTTAAATGTTGGTGCTTTTAATGTTGCCAATTTTGAAGACAGTGGCGGGTCTCAGGATAATTTTACATTGGAGTACAGAATCAATGGAGGAGCAGGCAGTTGGGTCACCGTAGTAAGCGCTTCCGGATCGGCGGCTCAACCAATTAATCCGTCCTACAGTATTTCCGGATTATCCGGTTCAACACTGGAGGTCAGGGCAAATTTTCATAATACTGCAGGGAATGAAAACTATACGATTGATGATGTTCAGGTAACAGGTTTTCCAACAGTACCGAATCAACCACCTGTACTGTCAGCAACTGGCGATCAGGTCTACTGTCCCGGAACGTCTATGCCGATTGTTCAAAGTATAAGCATTACAGATCCGGATGATACGAGTACCAGTGCCGTTTATATTCAGATTTCTACCGGTTATCTAAATGGGGAGGATTTACTCACACTAACAGGAGTTCACCCAAATATTACCTCTTCCTGGGATGCTGTACAGGGAGAATTATCACTACTGGGCCCTGCCACCTATGTTGAATTTGAAGCAGCAATTTTGGCAGTGGAATATACAAGCAGCGCTCCGGTTCCAACAGGCACGAGACAATTTTCTACAACAGTAGGAACAGCTAATTATTTGCCGTCGACAGGGCACTATTACGAATATGTTTCTAATCTTGGAATAACCTGGACCTCGGCCAATATCGCTGCAAATTCAAGAACCTATTTTGGGTTACAAGGGTATCTTGCAACCTTGACTTCACAGGAAGAAGCGGATTTTTCGGGATCGCAGGCTTCCGGCGTTGGATGGATTGGTGGAAGTGATGCTGCTACAGAAGGCGTTTGGTTATGGGTTACTGGCCCTGAAGCAGGCACTAACTTTTGGAATGGAACTGCCGGTGGTAGTTCTCCTAATTTTGCATTTTGGAATACGGGTGAACCAAACCAGTCTGGAAATGAAGATTATGCCCATATCACACACCCCAACGTAAATCCTAATGGGTCCTGGAATGATTTAACAAATACAGGTGCGGCATCAGGAAATTATCAGCCACAAGGCTATGTCGTTGAATATGGGGGTATGCCTGGAGATCCAGTATTAAGCCTAACTGCAACTACAACGCTAAATATGGATACCGTAGATCCAACCGCTAGTAATCCGTCACCTGTTACAGTGTATTGTACCTCAGATGTTCCTGGTGTGGATGTAAATGTAGTTAGTGATGAAGCAGATAATTGTACTTCCAACCCTGTAGTTACTCACGTAAGTGATGTAAGCGATGGTGGAAGCAATCCTGAAATTATTACACGTACCTACAGAATAACCGATGATTCCGGGAATAGTCTTGATGTAACACAGACCATAACCGTAGATTCTATCGAGATTACTACCCAACCTTCTGATCAGAATGTATTTGTTGGCAATAATGCCATATTTGCGGTAAACACTTCAAATGCAGATACATATCAATGGCAACTAAGTACAAATGGAGGAAGTAGTTTCAGCAACATTTCCGATGGCAGTGAATATTTGGGAACGTCAACTACGTCCCTAACAATATTGGCCCCAGAAATCGTCAAAAATGGCTACTTATATAGAGTACTGGTTTCAAACTCAGGTGCAACTTGTCCACAAGTTACTTCAAACTCGGCAATTCTCAATGTTAGGGTAGCCACTGTTATCACAAACCGAAAAATCACTTTCAGGGTTAATAAGAGTTAGAAATAATTTAGATATGAAGGATTGTTCATTCATGATAAATTTATAAACGCTTACTAATTAGTCCTTTAGCTTAAATATTTCTTTTTTTAGTAGTGAATCGGTTATAATCCCACGCTCAAATCCGACAAATAAAATTTCTAATAGTAAATGTCATTTTGAATACTGACATCTGTCAATTGCAGCCATTAAATGGCTATATATCGGTAGATTTAGCAGATACAGTAATCCATACTGGCAAAAATTTCAATGTATTAATTATTACGGGTGTAACTTCTTCAGATGACGGTGACCATTTCAGGGTTATAATCTCAAAAAATATGTATATCTGTAGTGATATTACGTTCAATTTTATGACGCTCAGCATCCATGTAAATACCATAATAATCAATAGAAAATTGTCTGTAGAATAATCAAAAATTAAGATAATTATTTTTGCTCCAAAACAGCTTAAAATGACGATTTTTCTTACACCTTACCCCTCGGTAAGTGCTGATATAATTGGGATAATCGACCAACGAAACCCCAGAAATTTTAAATTATTTTTAGCCAACACTTCAATTATCGATGTTTATACAATGCATTTCAACGAGTACACAACAATTATTTTACCAGGGCAGTCATAGGGTTAATTTTGTAATGTGTAATTAAACCGTTTGAATAATAAACTATTGATTGATGGATTAATCCATCCCCCAGATTATGAATAACTTGACCAACTTAATGAAGTTTAATCAGGCTTGGGTTCTCTACGGACCATGGAGAAATTCTCTCCGGCCAGAACAAATTTCTTTTCTGTTCGAAAAAAGATATTCCCATTGTCAATTTAATGCTGGTTAATCTCTTATAAGAATATGATTTAGTTCATATAATGGAAGACAACCAAATAATATTTGTTACACAATTAGAACTGTTAAGTTGAAATAAATATTAGGTAAAAATAAAGTCATGAAACTAAGACTCTTATTATTAGTATTTCTGGTATCCGGATTTGCTTTTGCCCAAACCACGGTTACGCTGCAAGATCAGTGTAATTGTGAGGTCCTAAGCGGGACTGCTGTGAATGCAGCAGGGGCAATTAATCCATCAGGGGCAGATACAGGAGATATTTATGTAAATACAAACACAGGTACTATTTATTTTTGGGATGGTAATAGCTGGGAGTTAACAGCAACAGATGACCAACAGCTTCAGAATTTTAATTTCAATGGAGCTACTAATACACTGACTTTAGATATTGAAGATGGTAATTCTGTTTCAGTAGATTTATCCTCTTTAAGTAATAGTGGAACGGATGATCAGGCACTTACCCTGGTTGGTAATATCCTTACTTTAGAAGATGGTGGTACTGTAAATCTTGCACCCTATTTAGATAATACAGATGATCAAACCATAACCGCATTTAGTATAGATGCAGCGAATATTCTTACGATTACCTTAGAAAGTGGTAATACAAGAACCGTTGATCTGTCTACCCTGATAGGTACTGATGATCAGACCGCGGCGGAAGTTAATTATGACAATACCACCTCGCTTTTAACGGCGACCAATGTACAGGATGCGATCGATGAGATCAATGCAGCTGCCGGAACGGTAGCTTTGGTTGATAATGGTGATGGCACGTATGATTTCACCGATGCCGCAGGAACGACCACCACGATAACGGATACCTCCATTTCTACTTTGGTAGATAATGCAAATGGAACCTATACCTATACAGATGAGACGGGGGCAACACAAACCATTGATACCAATGCGAGTGCGAACCCTTATGACAATACCACCTCGCTTTTAACGGCGACCAATGTACAGGATGCGATCGATGAGATCAATGCAGCTGCCGGAACGGTAGCTTTGGTTGATAATGGTGATGGCACGTATGATTTCACCGATGC
>NZ_JBATKE010000086.1:0-11297 GCF_049669105.1 Eudoraea sp. | reverse complement strand
CTGTACCACTTTGAAGAATAATTCGTTTCCAATTCAAAAAACGCCGGTAATTAAAATAGATAATTGTTGCGATCGCAGCAGATTCTATTGAATAAAATTAATTTTTCAGATCTCCTTAGGAACATTGCTCTGCTTATCCGGGAAGTTATAGGGATATTGGGGTATATTAGTATTCATGCAACCAGTTGTGCTTAATATTAAACGAACAAGTATGAGATATCGAAAAGCTTCTAAATACTTTTATTTTATTGTTCTAATTTTTCTGTATAATTCAGTTTTCGCCCAAAACCTAAAGCAAGAAAAGATGGAACAACTAAACTTCATGATTGGAGAATGGGTTGGTACGACAAAAGTTTATGAAAATGGGGTTGTTGCCAGACAAGGTTCAGCGTACGAAAACATTTCCTATGACCTAGACAAGAGTATTTTGGTAATTGAGTTGAATACCGAGTTTTTGCAACTTCATACGATAATTAATTACGATGAAAAAGACCAAAAATACTACTACTACCGATTTTCTAAAGGAGGTGCCGCTAGATATCCTGCGGAATACAAGGATGGACAGCTCATCGTGTGGAGAGATGAAAAGACTAGATTTTTTTTCAGCAGAACTCAAGAGGGAGGCTTTCAAGAATATGGGGAACAAATAATTAACAGGGAATGGACAAAATTTTTTGAAGATACTTTTAAGAATACCCAGTAAATAAAATACTATGCACAACAATGTATAACCGCAATAACGGCGGTAGATGGATAATCGAATGAATCGTACTACAAATCAACAACTCCCACAACTGAAAAAAACGTAAATTATAACCCGTAACTGACGGTTATACAAGACCGTTTTGTGTAATTTGAACAAACAGAACAGATGTCAGAAAAAACAGAGGATTTAGACAATTATTTAGACAATCATTACATACATCGAAGTAATTGGTTAAGAGCTGCTGTCCTTGGAGCTAATGATGGAATTTTATCAACCGCAAGCATTGCGATTGGAGTTGCTGCTGCAAGTGATATGCGGGAACCTGTTATTCTGGCAACATTAGCCGGACTGGTTGCTGGTGCTCTATCAATGGCAGCTGGAGAATATGTTTCTGTAAGTTCACAAACAGATGTTGAAAAGGCTGACATCGAACGTGAAAAGTCAGAGCTAAATGAAATGCCCGAAATTGAATTACAAAGACTAGCGGAAATTTATGAAAAAAGAGGACTGCAAAAAGAAACTGCCTTAACTGTAGCTAAAGAGTTAACGGAACACGATGCGTTAGGAGCACATATTAGAGACGAATTAGGGATTAATGAAATAAGTCAAGCTAAACCTATGCAGGCTGCATTTGCTTCTGGCGCAGCCTTTACAATAGGAGGATTACTTCCATTTTTAGTAACACTATTTTTTCCTTTAAAAAGTATGGAATATTCACTTTACGGTTTTGCACTATTTTTTCTAATTATTTTAGGAGCATTAGCAGCTAGAACAGGTGGTTCAAGTATTGGAAAAGCAATTTTAAGAATTACTTTTTGGGGAACGGTTGCAATGGGGCTGACCGCTTTGGTTGGTTATATGTTTAATGTGAATGTTGGATAATTATATGATAAAAAAAAGAAACAATAACATAATATCAAATAATACTATTAAGACAATGACTAAATCCTTCCTATTAAAATGAAAAACTTTAAACTTCCGTACTTGCCCATATTATTGTTGTTAGCTATTTCCATTTTTCCAAAATCGCATTCCGTTTTCGCCCAGTCGTCTAATCTTACACTGGAACATTTTGACTTATTAGTCGACTTAAGCAGTCCAAAAATTAGTCCAGATGGAACGAAAATATTGCTAATAAACCGCAAAGCTGACTTCGAAGAAAATAAATACATCAATTCATTATGGATAGTAACGAAAGATACTAAAGAAGCCAAACCACTTACCTATAATCGGCCTTCAATTCATCAACCGGAATGGTCTCCTAATGGTGAACACATAACGTTCTTAGCCGAAGGAAACAATAAGAAACAACAAATTTTTAAACTAACAAGTCAAGGGGGAGAAGCCCAACAACTGACACATAGTAAAATGGGTGTCATTACATACAAATGGAGCCCTAACGGACTTTTTTTTGCATATGTTGAAAAGGATTCTTTAGCGGAAAAAAAGGGGGTTGAAAAGCATAACAAATCCTTTGAAGTAGGTTATGATTGGTATCTGGCGAAAGAAGCCTCGGTGCCGGCCCATATTTGGATCTGTTCCAATGAAGGTAAAAATGCGTATCAGTTAACCTCAGGGGAAGTTGGCTACAATGTTTTTTCGGGTAGTATAAATTGGTCTTATGACAGCAAAAAGTTAGTCTATATAGCACAGCCTAAACCACATTCAGCAGAATTCTTAAACAGTTCATTGCAACTTATTGACATAGAAACCAGGAAGATTACTGTGCTGGACAAAGGACCTGGAGTTCCCGCGAATCCATCTTTTTCCAAAGATTTATCTGTTGTTTTATATAGCAAAACCAGAGGATTAGAGCCATTTTTTAATCCCATGGGATTATTTTCTGTGGATCAGAATGGTGTCAAAAAGAAAGATGTAATTCTTGATATCGATCGTAACATTTCCAGACATTTCTGGTTCTCTGATCAGAGTTTGCTTGTTGGTGCACCTGATGGAACGAAAGTAAGTTTATGGCGTGGTCTGTTAGATGGCATTTACAAGAATCTGGATACAAATGGAGTCCTTCCTTCGCTTAACAATATTGCTATAGGACCTGATGACGAAATAGTATTTATTGGTTCGAAAGCAAGTGAACCATCAGAATTGTATTATATGAAAAATCATCAAAGCATTCCGGAAAAGATTACTTCTTTCAATGACACTATTTCTCAATTAAATTTAGGTAAAGTTAGCTCTATAAACTGGAAAAGCGAGGATGGCTTTGAAGAAGACGGAGTAATCACTTATCCACCTGATTTTTCATCAAATAAAAAATACCCATTGGTATTGTATATCCATGGTGGACCGATGGGTTCTTCATTAGAAGATTTTAATTTTTTCGCACAGGCTTTTGCTGCTCAGGGTTGGGTCGTTTTCCAACCTAACTACCGGGGAAGTAATAATTTAGGAAAAGCTTATCAAAGATCTGTCATAAACGATGCGGGTGAAGGGCCAGGAAAGGATGTGATGGCAGGAATTGAAGCCATTAAGAAGCTAGGTTTTATTGATGAAAATAAGATGGCTGTATCAGGGTGGTCATATGGTGGCTTTATGACGGTTTGGCTTACCTCTCATTATCAAGGCTGGAAAGCCGCAGTTGCCGGGGCCGCCGTTACAGATTGGTTTGACTGGTATAATATGGCCGACATGAATATTTGGTCGGGTTATGGTCTCGGCGGTTCTCCTTGGCTTAATGACAATGCCGATAATTACCGCAAGCAATCGCCTATAACCTATGCGCACCAAATTAAAACCCCGACCCTAATTCTTTCTAATACATTGGATCAAAGAGTAACAGTTACTCAATCTTTCAAATTATTTCATAACTTAAAAGACAATGGCGTAGAGACTAAATTCATAGCCTATCCGGTTTCGGGCCATTTCCCACAAGACCCGGTACATAGAAAGGATGTCTTTAAGCGATGGATGTTCTGGATAAAGGATCATTTTTGACAAAAAGAAATTTTCCTGAAGCCTATGAAACAAACGGCCACTAACAAAAAATAAACGGCATTAGCACCTATGCTGAAGCTTCGGCGTAAGCATAAAACGTCCGTTTATCAAGGTCGTTTGGCGTCATTTGAATAAAATTGGTATCAACTTAGCATCTTAATAAACAAAAATAGTATGAATCAAGTTTTAGTCACTTTGCAAAATGAAATCAAATTGTCAAGATCTCGAATCCTAAAAGAAATAAATAGTATTTCGACGGCCGATGGCTCTAAAAAAAATGATGTGGAATCCTGGAATATTCAAGAAGTTATGGAACATTTGGTTTTAGCAGAAAGAGGTGGGTTTAATCTTATTTACACTGCAGCAGAAAAATTTCGTATAGGCGAACCTGTATGGGAAGGCAAATCAGAGAATGATGGATTGTCTATGGAAGAAATAATAAAAAGAACCTGGAAGCCAAAAGAAAAGGCACCTCCCTCAGCTACGCCTAACGGGAAATGGACTCTTGGAGTGTGGTCGTCTCATTTCAGAAATTGTGATGACCTTTTGAAAGAATTTAATTCTATTTTAGATGGCTTACCTTTAAATGAAGTAATTTATCCTCATTTTCTCTGTGGTCCCTTAAATGTAATTCAAAGGCTTGAATTTATTCGATATCACATTGACCGGCACCATCTGCAGATCATCGAGATGAAAAGAACATTCAAAATATAAATTATTTATTACGGAATAAAGGGCATTATCACCTTCGCCAAGGCTTCGTCGATTAAAGAAAACGCCCTTTATACTTACCGTTGGCAAACATTATCACAATCCTAAACGAATATATTATGAAAAAACACATTACACGATCCTTCCTGCTATTACTATTTATTACAAATGTATTTTCTGTTAATTCACAAACATCAGAAAAAGCAATTCCCATTTTTAAAGATGGAGAGGCCCAGATAGTACCCGCTTTTGAGGATGAGACAAAATGGATTAGAGAAGATCTCTGGGTTGAAACAGAATTTGACACGGATGGGGATGGCAAATTAGACAGAATGCATGTAGACGTTACGCGTCCGTATCAGACGGATTCTGAGGGATTAAAACTCCCTGTGGTTTATGAGTCAAGTCCATATTATGCAGGTACTGCCAATCCTATTCCCGATGGTTTATTTTGGGATGTTAAACATGAACTTGGCAAAATGGGGAAACCTCGTGTACATCCGGAAGTAACGCGCACAGGCAAACGACCTGTCATTTCTAATTCACAGATTAAGACATGGGTGCCAAGAGGATATATTGTGGTACACTCATCTTCACCAGGAACGGGCCTATCTCAGGGATCACCTACTGTTGGCGGAGATAACGAATCTTTGGCTCCAAAAGCCGTTATCGATTGGCTTTGTGGTCGTGCTGAAGGATATAAAACGCCTTATGGAAATGAAAAAGTAACCTCATTTTGGTCAACTGGAAAGGTTGGAATGACGGGGACGTCATATAATGGAACGCTTTCTCTTGCTGCCGCAACTACCGGTGTAAAAGGACTTGAAGCAATCATCCCGGTAGCACCAAATACATCGTATTATCATTATTACCGGTCAAATGGCTTGGTTAGATCTCCCGGGGGTTATCTGGGTGAAGACATTGATGTTTTATATGACTTTATCCATAGTGGTGACGAATCAAAACGAGCCTATAGCAATTCTAAAATTCGTGATACCGAAATGAAAAATGGCATGGACAGAATCAGTGGTGATTATAACGATTTTTGGGAGGGTCGCGACTACTTAAATGATATGGCCCCAATGAAAGCTGCGCTGCTGATGTCACACGGATTTAATGATTGGAATGTCATGCCTGAGCATAGCTACAGAATATATAAAAAAGCCCGGGAAATGGGACTTCCAACACAAATTTTCTACCACCAAAGCGGTCATGGCGGAGGACCACCGCCGATTACAATGATGAATAGATGGTTTACACGCTATTTGCACGGTGTGGAAAATGGTGTAGAAAATGACGCTAAAGCATGGATAGTTCGTGAATATGATAAGAAAGATAATCCAACAGCATATGCAGACTACCCTAATCCGGATGCCTCGTTAGTGACGCTGTATTTAAGTTCTGGAGCCCCAAAGACGGGAGCTCTAAGTCTTTCTAAAACACCGAATCAAGGCATGGAAACATTTGTTGATAATTACTCTTTTTCAGGGACATCCTTAGCCAAAGCCGAACAAACAAATCATCGCTTGCTCTATGTTTCTCCAAAATTATCTGAAGATGTTCATATTTCAGGAACGGCAAAGGTAACAGTCAGGTTATCTAGCAGTAAACCCGCTGCAAACCTTTCGGTATGGTTGGTCTCGTTGCCCTGGAATGAAGGAAGAGAGGTTAAAATCACCGATAACATTATTACCCGTGGGTGGGCAGATCCGCAAAATCATAGCTCGATACGAAAAAGTGAACCCCTAAAGAGCGGTAAATTCTATGAGGTATCCTTTGATTTAATGCCCGATGATCAAATAATTAAAAAAGGCCAACAAATAGGACTCCTGATTTTTTCGAGTGATAAAGAATATACATTGCACCCGGAACCCGGAACTGAATTAACGGTTGATTTAGATGCAACAACGATTAACTTGCCAATTGTGGGAGGCATTGAAGTGTTTAAAAATGCAGTAAAAGAAAATTAAACATAATAGACCAATCTAAAACGTTTGCCAACCATAGCTATTCTATGGAAGACCACAAGAATACATGTCCGGCTTATTAAATAAGCCGGATTCTTACTTTTTAAACCAATAGCCATAGGAGTTTAAAAGATTTCTTAAGATTCCACGAAAAGGCAACTTCCCTGCTACTTGTCGAAATATCCACTCGATTGTACAAAAGCCTCTGCGTCCTCCATATGTAAAATGTTCTGAAGGGCTTCGGTTTTATCAGCGGCCTGTTCGTAATATTTTTTGGAAATCAAATATCCCATGGCGTAGCCCAGGAGCCTGGGATATTCGCTTTGGTTGATTGACGCCCAAAGCCAAAAGTCTTTATTTTGTGTTTCCAGATCTTCTGTAAATTGCTGTTTCAGGCTGCTTTCGTTTTTCTTAATATAGTCCAGGGCGGCACTTTGGGTAATGTCATTGAGCACCAAAGAGGTGACAAATTCTGCCCCTCCTTCCCTAAGGCAAATGCCAAGCATATTGTTAGGAGCGGTGTACAGTGCTGCATATTTTTGACCCCCCATGGCCATGGCTTGTTGGAAGTGCGACAACTCATGAGTCATTATTTTTTGCAATTTTTCCAAATTATCGGCTGCGCGGGTTACGGTGATCAGCTGCCCCACCAGGGAGGCCTGTCCTATGCCCCTATTTGCCCCAACCAGGAGATAGGTTGGCGGGTACATCGCATTGGGCAGCACGCTGCTATAGTCTTGCATGAGTTTCAGGTAGGTCTCTTCCACGACAGGGATATTGGCAAGAAAATTTGGAAGCAGGGCATAGCGCTCCGGATGGGCCAACATCGCATCCCTCAGCAGCTCCGGGCTTAGTTGGTGTCGGCGTATAAATTCTTTTAAACCTTCGGATCCACGATCGAAATACATGGTTTGTAATACCTGGAGCGTATCCGTATTGGTAAGTAGTTCGTTGTAGGCCTCAACAAAATGAACAAGGTCAGTATAAACGACCTTGGCCTGCTCTGGTGTTCGTGGATGGTTGGGTTGGGCAGAGGCTACCAGTGACAGGAACATACACAGTCCCCAGAAGCTCAAAGCGCTGTTTTTTAATGAAATTAGTGTGGTCATCATAAAAGAGTGTTTTTGTTGGTCTAACAAAAATAAAGAAGATCTTTTTATAAAATTGTTACAGTTCAGAGACAACGCATTTCAGGCTTCAAACACATCACAACCCTGCAGGGCGGATTCATAGTACCGGGCCAGTGGCATTTTCTGCTAAAGAATCGAGTATTACGGGCTATGTTTTGTGCCTTCGATCACCGAATTGTTCCAATATACCTATGCACATTTTTTTCTAATCTATAGGAACTTTTATTGAGGCATTTACACTTTTCCAAAGGCGGGTACAATAAAATTCCCGTTTAAAAATGACTTTGGATCTATTTGGCTTTGCAGGACAACACCACTACAATGGGATTCAACCAACAGTTGTGCTGACTGCAGCAAGCACACTGCCGTGGTTATTTGGATGGCCCGCAGTTTATGCCGCCCTATGGTTTGCGGGAGTATCCGTTTGCTAATCTCACGTCTGTGCATAGTCCCATCTGTATCCTTACCCTCCACAGCAGCATACAAAATGATCCGGTCATCTTCGTTGTGTGGAATCAACGCTTCCATTTTTTGTTGTAAGGCAGCAATAGCCTCACTAGTATTTCTCAATCCGGCAAGTTGTTCTTCTACCCATACATAATGTCCAGGATATCGTAATGTCTTGTAGTCGAGGGAACTCACCTTTCCAGCTAATGCATCAGGCAGGTCAGCGGCACCTCCGGAAGTCAGGTCCTCTTCATAGGTAATGCCATCGATAATGATGCTGGCTCTTTCTGACAAAGCAGGAAGTCTTGTTTTTTTAAAATCTCGAAGCACCAAAGTATCTTTTAAGTATTCGGTAGCCACTCCGACCGGACTCCAGGTAAATCCATAATAATGTGGGGAAACAGCATGGTCGGTCAGGGCACCTACTTTAAACTCCAGCTTGTCCACATTGTCTACTTCAAAATCGCTGCAAAACTTTTGGAAAAGGTGGTTGGCCAGGATATTGATGTAGCCGGGAGCGAGACCGGTTTGAAGAACGAAACCCGTTGTGGCATCCTTTGCCAATTCCATTATTTCGGTGGTTTCTGCAACATACTCGGTCAAGTTTACATAATGCATGTGAAAGTCTTTGGCCAGCCGGGCTATTTTCGGCGCCAGACGACCAGGGAGGCAATCGAGGAGTACATTACCCTGACCCAGGATTTCTTTCATTTCTTCTGTAAGGCCTTCCTCGGGGAGATGAAATGCCGTAACGGAACAGGGTTTACTTGTACCCTCTTCTATCCATCTGGCCACCTTTTGTGCTTTTGAAAGTGTTCGGTTTCCGATAAAAATGGTAGGGGGTACTGCACTCCATTCCATCAGAAGCAGACCAGCTGCTTCTGCGATTCCTCCCGCTCCGGCAATAATGATGTTAGAGTGCTTATTCATTCCATAAATATAGCATTTTTACCAAGTTTTATTTTTTCCTTGCACCCCAATAATTTTGTAAAGCTACTATTCCCTTTTATCAATGGAGAGCGAAAACGATTCCTTTATTTTGAACGTAATACCAACCGTTGTTTGAATTTTCCCTATGATGGAGAATTAAAATTAATGGTTGTAAAAAAAGGGAAGGCTAACTTCATAGATAATAAATGGAACTACATGGTTAAAGTGAGTCCGCCATCTACTGTAAGTGTGGAACCAGCAATATAACTGGATTCATCTGAGCAAAGAAACACAATAGCTTTTGCAATCTCCTCCGGGCGGCCAATTCTTTGTAGATGTACAGTAGGCAGCAATCCTTTATCGTACAAGTCGTCACCAACAACACCTCTCAGGCGCTGGTGCATAGGTGTATCTGTAACACCCGGACATAAAAGGTTTACTCTAATGCCCTTTGGCCCTAACTCGGCAGAGACACTGGTCGTTAATCCAATAAGACCGTGTTTAGACGTTACATAGGCCGATCCGGTTGGAAAACCCAGAAATGAATTAACTGAGCCTATATTCACAATTGCACCACCCAGACCAAGATCGAGCATGGCTCTGGCCTCATACTTCATGCAAAGAAAGGTTCCCTTTAGGTTGATGTCAAGCACCTGATCCCAATCATCTTCAGAAAGATCGGTTATCCCATTTAGTTTTCCTTCTATGCCGGCATTATTAATTGCATAATCCAAACGGCCAAATACTTCGATAGTATGAGCGACCATTTGTTCTACGCTCTTAGCAATAGAAACATCGGTCTTGATAGCTGATGCCATGCCACCCTTTGCTTCTATAGAAGCCACTAAGCTGTCAAGTTCTTCTTTTCGACGTGCAGCAACAACAATGTATGCTCCTTTCGCCGCAAAAGCTTCTGCAGTTGCCCTTCCAATTCCACTACTTGCCCCGGTGATCAGCACAACTTTTTCTTTCATAGTACTCATTTGAATCCTTTTTAATTGGTTAGTATAGTATTAATACTTTTAGTAATTCGTTTTGATAAAAATTAATGTGTTTGCGGTATCACTTTTTAGATTTTCTAAAACTCTCTTTCGCTTTCTTTGTCTTAAGTTAGTGGAAATTATAGCCATTAATCCCAATGTGAATACAACGGAGAACATGTACCAATACCCACGTCCGATTTGACCCCTGGGGTAGTCTATATTCAATTCAGCGATTCGATCTTTTATTCCGACAGGCAAGGTACTCTCAGATACCTGGTCCAGAAATCTGTGAAACTCAATTATTAATTTGTTTAATTCGTCATCTGTAACGCGTCCATCTTCCAGGAATCTCTCACATTCATGGTATACAAATTCGAGATATTTTATGCATGTTTCTATGTTCATTTCTTATTGCTGCCGGCAGTCTAGGGGAGACTGCGTGGCAGGCTTTATTTAGTTACATTTATTTTGATATCTATTTCCTTCGTTTTCATTGCAATTATTGATCTGCAGGCCTATTATAATACCAACGACAACTAATATAATATAATCTCACCAATAGCAAACTTAGGCTATTTTGCTGTTTTTATACCATCCGGAGCCTTAGCGGAGGTTGGGTTATCATCAGCGAGTTTTTTACGGATTTTACTAAAGAAGTTCATCTTGGGAAGTAGTAGCTGGTTGTTCTTCCTAAGGTAGGGAATTATCTGGAAAAGTGTTCTGGTGGTTCAATCGAAGTTGCCATGAAAGCACTTAAAAAAGGACTGAAATCAATTACTCTTTTCTTTATATCAATTATGATGTTCCTATCGCTACCATTGCACAAGGCATAACGGTTAAGTACAAAGGGCGTTTTCTTTAATCAACGAAGCCTTGGCGAAGGTGAAAATGCCCTTTAAACAATGTTGTAGCCAGTATTTCTTATATCAATTTCCAAGTTTATGTTCTCCTTCTACCTGCTCTTGTAAATTTGGCAGTGTTTCCTAACGTAATGCGCTTTTATACAAGTGATTGCCCCAATTGGGTTTAGCTCTTGTTAGCGGCTTTTTTTTATCCATATTTATCAATGGTATAGTTAATGTATTCAAAGAATATAAAACCTCACAGTAAGCTCATTAAGGAAATGGTATAAGGTAGGTTAATCTGATTTATAGTACTTCTTGTTTTCATAAAACAAATAGAGACGACCTTTAATGGTCGTCTCTACTAATAGTGTAATAAATTCTAACTATTGTTATTTGTTATAATCTTCTACCATTTTAGTGAACGCCTCTAAAGCATCTAGTTGGAAGCTGGATTCAAAGACGGGTCCTTTAGTAAAAAAGGTTCTAAAACCATATGTGTCTTTAGCATAATTAGTTAAAACCGTTTTATTATCACCTACAAGAGACTTTAAATTGATTGTAGACATATTTTTCGCCTCCTCTCCTTCTTTCTGGGAAAGAATCTCAAAGTTGTTTTCCTGCCATTT
>NZ_JBATKE010000085.1:0-9029 GCF_049669105.1 Eudoraea sp. | reverse complement strand
GGTACTTTTCCAACAATTTGGACCCCTTTATCAGCAAGGCCCATAAACCACACTATCACAATGGTAGCGATAATGGCGATCACTGGACCAATCTTTACCATAAGATCGGCCGTTTTTGGACCTAGTTTTAATTTGAGCAACATGGGTTTTAATCCTTTTCTCACCCAAAATAAAAATATAAGTGACCCTATTCCTATGGCTGCAGTAGTCCAATGAATCGATAAAATACTATGCCATAAGGAAATGACGATGTCTAAAAAACTTTCTCCATGCGCATTAATGCCCAATACCGGCCCTAATTGACCTGCGGCAATTTGTAAACCTGAAGCGGTAATGAAACCGGCAATAACAGGGTGACTTAAGAAATTTGCCAAAAAACCGAGCTTCAGAAAGCCCATTGCCATTAGCAGTAATCCTGAAACCATTGCCAAAGCGATGGCAGCACCATAATATTCAGGGCTTCCTTGTGAAGCGAGCTGTCCTGCCGCGGCAGCGGTCATCAAACTGGCCACGGCTACCGGGCCTACGGCAAGGGCACGGGAAGTCCCAAAAATAGCGTAAAGCACCAATGGCGCCATCGAGGCATATAAACCAATCTCTGGAGGTAATCCGGCCAACAGGGCATAGGCCAAAGACTGAGGGATTAACATCATTGTAACGATCAGCGCAACAATTAAATCATTGGCCAAAGTCTTTTTATTGTATTTAGGGGCCCATTCCAAAATCGGAAGGTATGATTTGAATACTTTGGATGCCCGATTCTTTAAATTAGATTTCTCCATGGTTTGATGTTTGATTTACTTTATTCAATTAAGGCTACAAGTCGCAATTAAGAACGCATTGGGTTTTATTATCCACTTAAAAGTTAATCTTGTTTCGTTTCAATACCTGGATCCATCCACCCCATTAATAACTTATAGCCCAGGGACATCACAATGGCACCCGTAAAAAGCCCTATGAAGCCCGACAAAATAAAACCTCCTATCACACCAATAAAAATGACAAGCGTGGGAACCGGGGATCCTTTACCGAGCAATATTGGTTTGAGAAAATTATCGCTCAAACCTGCGAAGACCAGTAATATGGTCCAAATAATTGCAGCGGTAGTACCTTTAACGGCAAACAAATAAACAATGATGGGAACGGTCACGAAAAGCAAGGGTAATTGAAGCATTCCTAAGACAAATACCACTAACACCCATATTCCGGTATAAGGGATTCCTGCCAAAAAGAATAATATTCCATGTAAAACAGCAACAATAAAAGCTACGCCAATCACCCCTTTAACAACACTATTAACCGTCTTCATGGTTAAATCGGCAAATTCGTCACCCCTGTCTCCTGCCAATTTCCGGAAAAATTTACGAATTACTTCACCAGCTCCTCCATAAACTAAAATGATGGCAGCAATGATAAACGATACCAAAATTTGAATAATGGCTCCGGCTGTACTTAAGGCTCCCTCAATCAACTTTTTACCAATATCTCTTAATTGGTCATTATACTTCTCTAAAGTTTGTTCCAAATTTATTGACGCACTTTGCCATAAATCATAAACTTTTTCTCCTATAACAGGCCAGTCTTTAATATTTTCTGGAGGCGCTGGCAGGGTAAAACCATCTATATCAAAATTCATTTTGAGTTCCTTAACTTCACCAACAAGAGTATCAATCAACAACCAGGAAGGAATAAAGATGATGCATATGGTACTAAAAACAATCAAAAATGAGGCGAGTTTTGGTTTCCCACCCAGCTTAAGGGATAATTTTTTATGTAGTGGATAAAGTGCCATAGCAAGTATCAGACTCCAGAGTAAGATGCTTGTAAAGGGATATAAAATCATGAGACACCAGACAATGACTAGCAGCAGGAACAGCAAACGTATTACCGTGTCGTAAACTGAATTATTCGGAGGTTGAAGCTTCATATTTAAGAGAGTTATATTATTTTAATCCATTTTAGAAAAGCACACTAATTTAATCTTTACTCGCTAAGGGGTTTTGCGTCTTTTGCAAAAATCCTAGCCGCAATTAGCGCAACAACGAGCGCTATTGGCACCACCAAAACAATCATCACAAAAACACCCGGGTCTGGGTTTACAATACTGAAATAGGCCACGAAAACGGCAGCAATGTTTCTTGTGCACATGCCCAATGCCATGCCGCTGCGTTGCGTTTTCTTTAATCCGAACGGAATTTTATACGCTAAAAACGTTAGGATTCCCAAAAACAAAACCTGGGCGCCTACGGCATAACTTCCAATGGCGCTCAGCATTTCTTCCCAATACAACCAAAAGGTCATTACTGCCGTGATGAGCAAGAAAAGGGTGCCTATCTTTTTTACAATCGGGCCGATTTTATTGGCAAACGCCTCTTTTTTTACTTTGATAATAAAGCCAACTATAAGCGGTAAAAGTACCATAATTAAGAGGGGTTTTGCAAGCCCCCAAATGCTAACTGTTAAGCCTTTTATGAGGAAGGGAACCAAGAGCGGCAAGAAAATTACTGTGCCAATGGTGGCTACCAAAATAAAAGCACCCGCGGCCGACATATCTCCACGGGCTTTAGTAACCATGAGTGGAAAAAATGGTGCGGTTGGCGCCAAGCTGATCAACAACAAGCCCGCTGCATGTGGAGCTGAGAGCGGAATAATTTGTGTTATTCCCCACGCCAAAGCCGGACCAACAATCCATCCCCACACCAAAATAAGCATGATAAAACGCGGATTTTTCAAGGTCACTATTGCTTCGTCCTTATTTATCTCCAACCCCATGGCGGCAAGGTTGGATACAGTAAAGATCATTACTACAATCTTATAAATCGACTCAATATCCATGATACTTATTTTAATAAGAATTAATCCGGGTTGCTAGAAAACAAGTGGGTTTGCGCTAATGAGAGCATTCCGCCTGAAACATTTTTAGCATCAAAACCATGCTGTGCGAGCATGCGTGTTGCATAGTAGGCGCGTTGGCCAGAGCGACAAATCACGTGGATGGTTTTGTCCTTTGGAAGCTCGTTTAAACGGCCGCGTAATTCGCCAAGTGAAATATTTACTGCGCCATCTACACGTTCAACAGCCAATTCAAATCCTTCGCGCACATCGAGCATAAAGCCTTTTTTGGCTTCAGGCCAATGGCTGATCGGCATATCACCAGCCAACACATCTGCTGCAACAAAACCAGCAAAGTTTATCGGGTCTTTGGCGCTACCGAACTGCGGTGCGTAACACAACTCTGCTTCTTGTAAATCGTAAATCGTGGCACCCATTTGCAGGTAAGCTGCAAACACGCTAATGCGCTTATCTACCCCATCTAAACCGAGGGCTTGTGCGCCCAACAGTTTTCCATCGCTCTTGCGGAAAATCACTTTCATGGCAATGGGCTTGGCGCCCGGGTAATACCCGGCATGCGAATTTGGGTAGAGGTAAACTTTCTCGTAATCTTTCTCCTCCAAGCGAGCCAGTGTTTTTTCACTGATGCCCGTCCAAGCCACGGTGCCGTCAAAAAAGCCAATAACAGATGTGCCTTGCGTACCGCGATACGAAGCTTTTCGACCGGCAATAATATCTGCTGCAATGCGCCCTTGGCGGTTTGCAGGGCCAGCCAATGCGATTAGGGTTTGCTCTTTGGTCATGAAATCGGTTACCTCAACCACATCGCCCACGGCAAAAATGTTGGGATCACTTGTGCGCATGTTTTCGTCTACCACAATGCCGCCTCGTTTGCCAATTTCAATTCCTGCCAATTTTGCAAGCGTTGTATCAGGGCGCACGCCAATGGCGAGAATCACCACATCGGCAACATAGTTTTTACCACTGTTGGTTTGCACTTCCAAATGGCCGTCTTCGGTTTTCGCAAAACCTGTAGCGCCATCATTCAATACAATGTTCAATCCGTTTTTACGCAAATACGCTTCGGCCGGACGGGCCATTTCTTCGTCTATTGGTAATAAGATCTGTTCTCCGCGCTGCAACAGCGTTACTTCAAACCCGCGGTGAATAAGGTTCTCTGCCGTTTCAATGCCGATAAATCCCCCACCAACAACAACAGCGCGCGTTTTTGGGCGCAAGGTTTGAAAGCCCGAATAGCGGTGCATACCACTCATGAAGGGATTTCCTTTTTCAATCCACTCTACAATGCTGCGTGCATCGGGCACGGTGCGCACATGAAAAATGCCAGGTAAATCTATGCCAGGGAACGGTGGACGAACAGATTGGGCACCTGGACTCAATACCAAATAATCGTAGTTCTCGGTGTATTCTTCTCCCGTTAGCACATTTTTGAGCACTACTTCTTTTTTATCGGCAAGCACATTAATGGCCTCGCAATTGGTGCGGGCATCCACGTTAAACTGTTTGATAAAAGTTTGCTCATTCGCCACCAACAAATGGCTTTCTTCTTTGATAACGCCCCCAACATGGTAGGGCAGGCCACAATTCGCATAAGATACATAAGGTCCTTTTTCTACCATGACTATCTCAGCCTTCTCGTCCAATCTTCGAAGTCGGGCGGCACATGATGCCCCGCCTGCTACACCGCCAATAATAATTATTTTCAAAATTTGATTATTTAAGTTAGAATATTTATTTAAAAATTGAATCCCAGCCTAATAACGGGTCCGGAAGTATCTACGTCATACAAAAACCGATCTTGTCCGCTACCGGATTCATAATCCAGGCTAATAATCCTATAACCTCCTGTGACTTCAAATAACTTCGAAAATCTGTAACCTGCATAAGCCTGTATTTGCCAGGCTAAATCAGATCCAATACCAAATCCCCCGATTTCTCCACGAAATTGGTAATTAAATTTTTTCACATTATTACTTTTTATTCGTGCTATAATCATGGGATCAAACCAGGTTTTCGTTTTTGATGCACTATTAGTTGTCGTACCTCCACCAACTGTCGGCAAGGTGAGTTCCAGATCCGAACTAATTGAATTAATCAACCCTCCCAATCCTACTTCTAGCCATGGTGTAACCCTGCGTAAACCCATTAATTCCCATCCGGTTTGTTTAGCTGCCAATTCACCACTGGCTGAAACCACAGAACCATTTATTAACTCTCTGGATCTCACTTTTTGTGTCCCGAGTTTCATGTAAAGGACGTCTGAACCTACTGCCCATGTGCCATTTGATGCTTCTAAGTTTATCATAAAGCCCATTTTTAGCTTCCCAAAAATATCATTGGTGCTGGCGTCTATAGTAGCATTTGGTAAATTCCTTACCCCCACATCTCCTTTCATATTGGGAAATAAAATATAGGGTTCTACTAGAAATGACCATTTTTTTTCTGATGAAGCTGAAGTTTCATTTTCCTGAGCCAGTAAATTTCCAGTCAGGATTATAGAAAGCACTAGTCCCAGGAAGATGCTTTTAGAAGGGGTTGCTTTTGGTGTCATAAGTTATTTGTTTTAGGAATTTTCATTAATTTAAGGTCAACTTTATAGGTCCATGGCAGGCCGGCATTTTTCCAGCCATTTTTCATTCTTTTGCCATGATTGGCATTTTCAGGATCGTTTACTAGGTCTCCTTCAAAACCATCTGTAATGTTATAAGTGTTTTTATATCCCAGAGTTTCCAGTAAATTAACAGCTAAGGCACTGCGCCCCCCTGACCTGCAAGTGACTAAAATAATATCCTCTGGCTTATATACTTCTTTGATTTGCTTTGGAAAGTCCTTATTCATTTTGTAGGTAAAATACTTCTTTTCATCATCCCATTCATAGGTTTGTAAAAAAGCCGGAATATTACAAGCCATTTCTGCATGCCCTATATTGATATATTCATCCAGAGTTCGTACATCCAGAACCTTAACCCTCTCGGGGCTTTCTTTCCACATAGCATAGGCTTCTTCTGATGTAACATATAGGCCCAGTTTCGTTTGTTTTTCTTTAGGTAAATTCATATCGATATCTTGTCCATGGACGGTGTTTAGTGTTAAAAAGATTACATAAAATAAAGCAACAATTTTTGACATAATATTTGTAGGATTTTAAATTATCCAACTCTGCCAGCACCTGAAAGTGTATCTGCCGCTTGCGGAAGTTTTAATGTAGTTCTTTTTTTTCCATTATTCTTCCAATAATTCTCTTTTTGTTTTCTTCATCTATGAAGAATCAGATTCCTTTTCCTTTTAATGTAATTTTTCGCAATCCTTGAGTTATCCCCACTAACTTTGCAAGTACAAGAAGGTCCAGTATTGTTTTTTTTTATAATGGATTTATGATTTCCATAGTATATTGTATATAAATTTACGACAGATAGGCACGAGTTAAAATACCTATTAATAGGTATTTTTAATGAATTCTGGAAAGGATAAATATTTTATTAAACGCTGATTAACAATAAATTAGAAGTTAAAAAATAGTTATTTTGGTCAACGGTAAATTTTAGCAAAACATATTTTGAGTTAAATTTGAATCTGAGTCCTGAGCCCTGCCATAAATGCATTTTTAAACAATTCTCTAAACGGATTAATGTACTGTAAATCTGCTCCAAGATAAAGCCATGGAGTAAGGGAATAGTTATAGTATAATTCGAGACCGGACTCATTTTCAATAGATACTATTGGGTTAAAAGAATTCTCAAGGACATCACTTAAGTTGTAGTAAAAGTAGCCTACCCCAAAACTGTCTTGATGGCGACCAAAAAACAGGGCCTTTCCTCCCAGGCCTGCCACCAGAGACGCTCTTACGTAGTTAGGATTACCATCAGAAATTGCCGTCTTAAAAGAAAGTCCCCAGGCAGCATTTGGGAATTCACTGCTTTCCTGAAGGTTATGCTTAAATTGCACATTAATATTGAAGGCTCCTTTTTTAGTAGATGTATTGACAACACCATTTCCAATAGTCGAAAAATCTGTTCCTTCAGCCGTGGAATATATGCCGGTAATACCATAAGTAGTCTTACGTCCAGATATTTTAGTGACTTTAGACGCATTAATTGCCAAGTTTACTCCTGTTCTAAAAAGATCTCCGGGAAAATAATCATTAGTACGGTCCTTTGGATCAAATACGAAAACAGAGAGGTTAAGAGGCTTTAAATTAAAAGAGGCAATTGCTCCCATAAAAACTACAGGAACCAAGCCACTCGGTGGGGCAACGAGGACTATATTCATAAACCGATCTACCCCCCAACCCCCATAGAAAGGATCCGACGCATATATGTCAATAGGATTAAATTTACCTATGGAAATTCGGTGTCCATTTCCTATCCTCTGGGTATAGTTGATGGATGTAGCTACCAGCTGGTTAGGGGAATCAGAAGGCAAGAAAAGTGCCGTATTTACAGAAAAAAGCGTACCGCCCAGGTTGGTTTGTGCTGCACCATGTCTGTATTCTAAATGAAAATTAAAATTTCCACCCTTCCACAGTCCCATCTTATCCGTTTCTAATGCAATCAGTGCATTCACTTTTCCACCGTAACCAAAATTACTATTACCGGTTCCTGTTAGCAATCCCTGATAGGTTGAGCTATACCTTAAGTCAAAATTTACACCCCTGTCTTCAAGGAAGGAACGTGTCCCCCACCAATTACCGGTTAGATATTCTTGATTAAAAAAACCTTCACTTCCTGCGGTCCCGGATGTATCAACTTGTATTGCTGAAGATTTAGTTGCGCCGCTCTGGACGGAACCGAGCTGTCCAAATATCAGCGTTGGGTTCAGCAGCCCACATAGAACCGTAGTGCAGAATAATATCGTCCTTATAATATCGTTCCTTTTTTGTTTCATTTTAAAGGATTTACAAATAAAGAGTTATGCTACACATCGTTGCTTTTACTGAATTCTAAGGTGTTGTAAATCGATCTCATAAAAAACTACTTCTCCGTGTATTTTTTACTATTAGTAAACATTTCAACTCATTCATTGTGAACTTTCATAAGTGATTTTAATTCTTGTACTGTTCTTACATGAAAAATTCCCAAAAATCAATCCCCGGAAGAGGTGGCATTATAGAGACTGCTCCAGGAGAAAGCACCAATTTATCATATTTTTCTATAGTTAATTTACTAGTTTTAACGTCTTTTAAGGTCATCATTTTTTCTGGAGTGAAAATTTCTACAGCCTCACAATTGGTGCGCTCATCTTTATTGAACTGTGTCCTGAAAAGTTGCTCGGTAGCCACCAATAAGGTTATTTTTCTTTGGGTAAGCCCATAGGTATTAATTTTGTTTAAAGGCTTGTTTTTTTAATGTCTAAAAAGATTAAGCTCATCTGATCAGCATTAATCATTTTAATTTTTCTTAACAAAAGGCATCAGTTCCGGATCTATTTTGTACGTAAAAGGCAATCCAGAATTTTTCCAGCCATTTTTCATTCTATGCCCATGATAGGCACTTTCAGGATCGTTTACTAGGTCTCCTTCAAAACCATCAGTGATGTTATAGGTAAATTTATATCCCAGAGTTTCCAGCAAATTGACTGCCAATGCACTACGTCCCCCCGACCTGCAGGTGACTAAAATAATATCCTTCGGTTTATATACTTCTTTGACTTGCTTTGGAAAATCCTCATTCATTTTATAGTTAAAAATTTGTCTTTCAGCATCCCATTGCGTAGTTTGTAAAAAAGCCGGAATATTGCATGCCATTTCTGCATGCCCTATATTGATATATTCATCAAGGGTTCGCACATCCAGAACCTTTACCCTCTCGGGATTATCTTTCCACATAGCATAGGCTTCTTCTGAAGTGACATATAAGCCCAGCTCAGTTTGTTTTTCTTAAGGTAAATTCATATCGATATCTTGTCCATGGACAGTGTTTAGTGTTAAAAAGGTTACATAAAATAAAGCAACAATTTTTGACATAATATTTGTAGGATTTTAAATTATCCGACTCTGCCAGCACCTGAAAGTGGATCTGCTGCTTGTGGGAGTTTTAACATAGTTTTTTTATGCCATTCTTCTTCCAACAATTCTCTTGCGGCTTTTTCAATAATATCTGGTGCTGCCCATTCATGTACGTCAAAGTCATTTTTGATATAACCATGTTTTAGCATGAAATCTTTACCAATCTCAACAG
>NZ_JBATKE010000084.1:0-1695 GCF_049669105.1 Eudoraea sp. | reverse complement strand
TCGGCCATAGCATTTTCTTCAATGACACCCACTTTGCCATACGGATTTCGTTTTCCGCACAATCCCACGATCTTGCCGCCATTGCCTGTTGCCTGGATCATGATCTCAGCGGAGCTGTAAAAATCTTTTCTAAGACCTAAATCTTTCAATTCATTTTTACGGCCTTCTGGTGAAAACAATAGATCCGTTCCAAATCCCATTGTTACGCCATATTTTTTTGCCCATTTAGCCACATTTGCCGTACCCGCCAAAGCCTCATCCAATTTTTTCTTACGAACAGGGTCTGTATAAAGTGGCTTTAATTGCGCTAATACTTCAAAACTCTCGACAAATACCGCTCCCTTTTCTGCCATCAATTTAACGACATCTTCAGTAAGAACAGAACCATGCTCGATAGATTTTACACCACTGTTCAGTGCCCTAATAACACCTGCTGATGAGTGACCATGAGCCATTACATACGTTCCATAATCAGCAGCCACATCTACAGCTGTTTTAATCTCTTCCTCGGTAAATTCTAATACATAAAGGGGATCTGTAAATGAAGACACACCACCAGTTACGGCAATTTTAATTTGTGTAGCACCTAAAAAAAGTTGCTGACGAACGCCAGCCATCATTTGGGCTTTTCCATTTACCAAAAGCATATTTCCAGATGCTTCGCCAGGTCCCAATGGGCCACCCCATTCTTTGGGTAAATTTGTTGGGATCGCAAAACGCACATCTCCATGTCCTGAATATTGAGAAATAATTGCACCCGATGGGTAGATTCTCGGCCCAGGAATGGTACCATCGTCAATGGCTTTTTTAAGCCCAAACGTATTACCAGCGGCATCACGAACAGTTGTTACACCTCTTAATAGTTGCTCTCCTGCTTCCTTTCCAGAATGTATGGCCACGTAAGAAATTGAACCAAACATATAATCCATTTCATTGGTGCCCATAGTCAAATGCCAATGCACATCAATTAAACCAGGTGATAAGTAGCCACCTTTACCATCAATAACTTCATGGTATTTGCTCTCATCGCTACCTGCTGGAATTATGCCTTGAATTATATTGCCCATATACACTACATCCTTACCGGTAATGAGCTTTTCGGATGTTCCGTTAAATATATTGACGTTCTTGATTAAGGTTTCTAATGCCATAATCGAATCGGTTTGCTCGTTTAAAGTATGGCTCTTTAAAGAATGGCTCTGCTGGGCCATTAAGCCGGAGCCGAATACCATGCATAAAAGCATGGTTGCTATTGTCATTTTGTTTTTCATAGTACCTCTGTTTTTAAATTTAATAGTTAATTGTATAAATAGTAATCTTAATTTTTTAATCTTTAAATTATTTTCCTGATTCTTCATCTAATGGCTGTATGGAAACAATAGGTAAGTGAAGATTATAAAGGGCATTCAGCACCCCCATCAATTCAGCTTGATCCTTTATACTTCCTGTAAGCTTACAGGTGGTCTTACCTTCCTCTTTTTTGTCAGTACTTATTATCATATCGCCAAAATGCCCTGTGTAACGCTGATCAATGACACCCTTGATTTTTATGCAATAAATCGCAGGCCCCTTAAACTCTTTTATATCTTCTGCCATGATTTAATTTTTATAATCATAATTCTCCAAGATTGGACTAATAGATCCAAGATTGGACTCATAGACCTTGGATTTATGGTAATAAAGATATGTAGAGCG
>NZ_JBATKE010000083.1:0-20918 GCF_049669105.1 Eudoraea sp. | reverse complement strand
GATGTATCATTCATACTCTCTTCAAGGGATATCCAGGTATAATCACCTCCACTCACTTCAAGCCATTGACTTATTAGCACACTCTTGCCATACCCGGCAGGTGCTGAGACCAATAGAAAAGGCAAATAAGCTTTTTTTTCCAATTCTTCCAAAAGATGTGGCCTTGGAAAGAGATCCGGAGTGAGGATTGGCCGCTTTAGTTTAGTGAGAAACATTATAATATGTAACTGTTAATATCCAATTATTAAACCCTATTATTAATAACTTGTTCAATCAAAATGGGTGGTAAGGTTTGTACGATTTAATTTACATAAAACCTACTATTACAAAGATCAAGAAACGGATTTTGACCGAAAAATACAAATTTAAATGTTAAGTTAAAGTTATATTTTGTTATATTTATCAAGTTAAACATCAAACATAAGTATAATTTTGTTTACAGATGCTTATTTCATCGCCTTTGCCAGATCAGGGTATATAAATATAGCTCCTATCCAAAATTCAACAAAGAAAAGGTTTAATTTGAGGTAAATGCAAGAACATTATGTTAAAGTTATTTGTTTATAAATTAAACATAAGTGTAATCTTATCTACGGATAATTATTTAATTGGATTTTTCCAAATCAGTTTGAATAATTTATTTTGAGTTTTAGACGTGTCCTGCAAAGTAGATAAACTAATACCCAAACCAACAAATACAAGCGCATTATTGAGATTTTCCAAATCAACGTTAACCCCCATCAATATATGGCTTAAGAGTATAAAATAGTCCTGTTATCATAGCAGGATACTGAAGATAACTCATGAGATGAAAAATTTGTTTTATTTTTCTCATTTTGATTGGTACATTTTCAATATTTATAATGCACATATAATACTTATAAAACCATAAACTTTTTTGTTAAATGTAGTTCTGGCTATGAATATTAATGCCAACTTGTTTTATGCGAAACAATATCATCAAACATCCCTAAAACTTTTCGGATAAGTTTACCTTTTTGGGTTCTTTATTAAAGAATCCTAATCACATTTAATTGAAATCGTAAAAGAGCTTTTATAATCCCCCTATATTTGGTAGTACATTCATAGAAATTAAAAATGCAATTTAACAAACGATTTAATAAAAGAGTTCCATCTGTTTATCATCTGACTGCCTGATAGAACAGTGGTTCCAACATTTTTAATCAATCCTCTTTCCCCATATGACACATATACTTAAAAACTAAAATCTGGAGATACATATTGACACCCCTTTTGAAAATTATAAATTTCCCCGATTTGACTGGACCGGAAAAATTGTGGAGATGAAATTTAAGGATATTCAAGTGTCAGGTGTGGAAAGAACGGATGGTCACAATGAGAATTATTTTGGAAAAGGGTTTTATAATGAATTTGGAATTGACAAGGCATTAGGCTTTGACGAAACGGATATAGGCGGTTGGTTTCACAAAATAGGCGTAGGCTTATTAAATGTGTGAAAATTGTATGCCTCTTTAGTTTTCATTCTTTTTTTGGTTTCTTTCCAATCAAATTTTTATTTTCCCTCCGAATGCCGGATTACCTCATCCTATTCGGTGAGCCATTGCGAAACCACTCCTGCAGTGGGTAGATAGATGGTCTTTATAATAACAGATATCCAGTATTAACAAAAATTTAGACTTCAAAATTTGATATTCTCCCACTCAACCATTAACCTATAAAGGAACATTAAAATAAATAATATGGGAAATATAAGAGATAAAAGAAAATTTAAAAGAAAAGTAGAACAAACCAATCCTACCAATCCTACAGGGAATATCAACATTGATACCAATACGTTCGATATAGATAAGGAAACCATTAAAGAACAACAAAACAAAAGGTAATTGTCTAATTTTCTTCATTAATTCAAAAGGCAATACCAGGAAGTGTATAGCTTTCTTTAGTACTATCAAACGAAACTTATTTCCGGAAGATTATCAAAGTAATTACCTGATAAACAGTATCCTTCCGCTTGAAAGGGATTCATAAATATTTTGTAAAATCTCAATTTTAATTTGGATACTGTGCAGATTCTGTTATATTAAAAGTATGATAAGAAAACAAAAATTAGAAAACAGAGCAATTTTAGAAAAATCAGTTAATCACCTTCAAGCTCAGGGTTTTGAAGATATCAAAGCCGATATGCCAGGTTACGAAACTCCAAAGACTTTTTTAAAGAAAGGTGCCGGATCTAATATGATACCAGACATATCAGCCATTAAGAACGGTAAAAAACACTACTTCGATATAAGTCTTAAATTAGACAAACCCGGCATTTTAAAGTCAAAATGGTTATTGCTGGATACCTATAGTCGTCTGAATGCATCCGTTTTTAAAATTATTACTACCAGAGGGCATTTTAAGTTTACAGACCAATTATTGGAGGATATTAATCTTACAAATAAAGAACCTGTAAAGATTTAAGCCCTACTAAATACATACCTTGCTGTTTAGAGCTTATAATGTTGCGCATACAGTTATAGTTTGGGTCTGAGTTTTGCCCTGAGAAGCGTTATCTAGCTTAATGTAACTTTCCACTTATTTATTCGGGCTGTATTCGGTGCACCCTACACGGAATAGGAGTTCAAAACGTAGATGACCGCCATGAAAATACGTCTTTTGGTGGAGCGCGTATACCCCGTAAATGAAGTATATTTTAAATGCAACTGATTCTCAGAACAATTACTTTATAAAAATTTTTAACCTGAATTCTGAAATAGCCCAGTGACAATACAGCTAATAATTTAAAGACTTGTTAGCAAAGGTTAAATGATGTTAAAAACTTGATTTTCTGCACTATATATATTAGATTATAAATATGAATAAAACGAAACCTTTCTTAAAACAGATCATTTTCTAAGTCAAGAAATTGGCTTTACTTCTTCTCTCCGAGGGATTCAACCCTCTTAAATATTTCAAACATTATAAATGCTTTAAACTTCTAAGAAACGATTGCCATATCGGCTTCAGGAGATTTAAAGTCATAATTAAAAATTCATCAAGTATTAATTCAAAAACAAATAAAAAAATGGAAAACATAAAAACACCAAAAAGTAAAGAATTTAAAAAATTAGGTTTTACCTATTTAGAGACAGCAGAAATAGTCATTAACCTCAATACATTGTTGGCTAATTATCATGTCTTCTACAATAAGCTGAGAAACTTTCACTGGAATATAGAAGGCCCTGAATTTTTTGAGCTGCATGAAGAATTTGAAAAAGAATACAACACGGTACAAAAGAATATTGATATTGTTGCCGAACGAATAAGAGTCTTTGGAATTAAACCCAATTTTACATTGAAAAAGACCCTGGAATTCTCTGAAATAAAGGAAACAGAGCAAAATCTCTCCGCCATTGAAATGGTAAGGGAAGTACTCCGGGATTTCGAAATTCTGCATGACAATATGATGTCTGCCATAGGCTCATCTCTTGATACTGGCGACATTGCCACAGAACAAATTCTGACAGACTTTCTGAGAGCATTGGAAAAAAGAAATTGGATGTTCACTTCTTTCCTCAAATAGAAATTTGACTTTCTACGTGAAAATAAAAACCCACGCTGGTCGGCGTGGGTTTTCTGAATGATGTGGGCCCTACTGGATTACCTCATCCTATTCGGTGAGCCATTGGGAGACCGCTTCTGCAACTAGAAAATCATAAGGCGCATACGTGCCTTATTTAGAAGAGTTCGATAATTCTGTATTGAATAAGGCTATTGAACTTTTTGTATAAGAGAAAAAATCTACATAACAAACTCTCGAAAGTTATCCCTATGAATAATTTTGATTTCAGTATCATAGGTTTCCATAAAAGATTTGGGAAATTTTGATTTGGCTTTTGGGTTCCATTTAAATTCATAACCCCTTATATTACCGGATACCTCTTCTACATAATCAATTTCTTGTTGTTGTTTTGTTCTCCAAAAATAACCGTTGGCTAAAGATCCTTCATAGGTTAGTTTTTTGATGCGTTCACTTAATAAAAAACTTTCCCAGAGTCCTCCGGTATCATTGCGACTATCAAGAGCATTAAAATTCCCAATTATGGCATTTCGCACCCCTGTATCATAGAAATAAATCTTTTGATTGGTCTTTATTTCATTCCTCAAATTTCTACTAAAACTGGTCAACCTGAAAATCACATATCCTTTTTCAAGAATATCAATATAATTGCCTACCGTGTTTTTATCCACTCCTACTAACTGGGCAAGTTCATTGTAACTAACTTCGCTCCCTATCTGCAAGGCCAGTGCTCTCAGTAACTTTTCTAATACTTGAGGCTTTCGAATACCACTGAACGCTAGAATATCCTTATATAAATAACTATTCGTGAGTTCCTTTAGTACCTCAACCTCATCCCCCAAATTATTGATAACATCGGGGTACATACCATATAATATTCTCAATTCAAGTTGCTGTTCGGACTTTATATATCCTATATGGTTTTCCAGTTCTTGCCAAGAAATAGGATAAAGTTTATAGTCCCATTTCCTTCCGGTCAAAGGTTCACTTGTTTGGTTATTGAGTTCAAAAGCAGACGAACCACTAACCAATAATTGAACATGCTTGAATTGATCAGCAATTATCTTAAGGGTTAATCCAATATTTTCAATTCTTTGGGCCTCGTCTATAAAGATGGTAGTATAATTACCAATAATACTTTTAAGCTGCTCGGTATTGGGGTTGGTCAATAAGTTCCTTACGGTTGAGTCATCACCATCCAAAAACAAATGCTCTCTATTTTCTAGAATTGAATTCATGAGAGTTGTTTTACCCACTTGTCGTGGACCAATTAGGAATATTGCTTTGCCCTTATTTAATCTATGAAGTATTTTCTGCCCTAATAACCGCTCTATCATGGCTTACTAGTGTTTTAATTCACCAAAAGTAAGGTTTTTTGGTGAATATACTCACCAAATTAATAAATAAGTATTAATAAATAACTATTGGAATACCACTACTGTAGTCCTGCCTGCCTCGCCTTCATGTAGCCATTTTGGCGGACGAAGGCCGTAGGTATGGTAGAAAATCATAAGGCGCATACGCGCCGCATCTGTTTTTTATTCCTTATAAACTTGTCTTTTGTAGTTTGTTCCCTGGAATTTGATGGATTACAGCTGCGCTGTGATCCAGATCATTACCACTCCTGCAAATAGATAACTTGCAGGCTTTTAAAGCCTGCTTTTTTTTATTCCTCAATTCTACTGGATTGCATATCCCTTGGAAAACCACTCCTGCAAATAGATAACTTGCAGGCTTTTAAAGCCTGCTTTTTTTTATTCCCTAACAAAAGCTCAAGCGAGTTTGGCTTTATGTCGGGAATAAAAAAACCTGCGCCGTTTGGCGCAGGTTATCTGCTTGATGTGGGCCCTACTGGATTCGAACCAGTGACCCCCTGCTTGTAAGGCAGGTGCTCTGAACCAACTGAGCTAAGAGCCCCTAAGGGGATGCAAATATAGTATAGTTTTTTGTTACCCAAAACAAAAAATAAGAAAAAATCACAGGACCTCAGCAACCGTAAATGTACTGCCCCCTATATAGATGAAATCATCTTTATCTGCCTTGCTTAGTGCGGCTTTATAAGCGTTTGGTATAGAATCATAAATACGGCCTTCTAATCTAAATTCCGCAGCTTTTTTCTTTAAGATTTCCGCATCTAACCCCCTTGGAATATCAGGTCTGGTAAAATAATAAATGGCATCTTTGGGAAACAGGGGTAATAGTACATCAAGATTCTTCTCTTTTACAAAACCGAGAACTATATGTAAGGTTTTAAATTTTTGCAGCTTAACTTGTTCCAGCACCAACGTGAGGCCTTCACTATTGTGGGCCGTATCACACACAACTTTTGGGTTTTCCTGAAGTACCTGCCACCTCCCCAGCAGCCCGGTATTCTCCACCACTTTCATAAGGCCCCTTTTAATATGTTCCTCACTTATATTAAACCCTTTAAGCCGATTAATAGTGGCCAGCACCCCTTTCATATTCTTGTTTTGATAGTTACCCAATAGTGAAGTGCTATACTCCTTGAGATGCTCCCTGTCCGCATAGACCAAAACCGAATTTCTTTCTTTGGCAATTTCTTCAAAAACAGGGGCAATCTCCTCCTGACATTCACTAATCACCACAGGAACGCCCGGTTTTATAATTCCGGCCTTTTCCCTGCCTATCTTTTCGAGTGTATTTCCAAGTATATCTGTATGATCTAAACCAATATTTGTAATCAATGAGACTTCCGGGGTTATTATATTAGTAGAATCCAGCCGCCCGCCTAAGCCTACTTCTATGACCGCTATTGATACCTTCTCCTTTGAAAAATAATCTAATGCCATCCCCACACTCATTTCAAAAAAAGAAAGTTTATTCTTTTCCAGAAAGGCCTTATTCTCTCCAATAAATTCTATGACACTCTTTTGACTAATAGGTTTTCCATTAATCTTAATACGCTCCCTGAAGTCTTTCATATGAGGAGAGGTATACAACCCAACCCTATACCCTGCTTCTTGCAAGATAGATGCCAGCATATGGCTGCTGGAGCCCTTGCCATTTGTCCCCGCTACATGAATACTCTTAAAATTTAGATGTGGGTTCTTTAGGTGGGCAGCCAAAGAGAGGCTATTGTCTAATTTGCCATTATAGGCTTTTGGTCCCTTTTGCTGATACATTGGAAGTTGAGCGAACATCCAATCCAGGGTCTCCTTGTAGGTCATTTATTATTCCCCCAATTTAAAATTGACCACGACAAACCCTATCTGTTGGCTTGGTGCTTTGGAATCCAGGTTCCATTTGTGCAGCAATGCCGTTTTTTGCGCTGGTTCCAATAAGCAAGGATGACTATTGGTAGTACCCTTTACTCCCGGAGTAGCGCTTACCACCTTACCGTTTCTATCTACTGTAATTTTAACAACTACTCTCCCTTCTTCATTACATTCCTGTTGAACCTTTCCCTTACTCACTAAGGAACGTCCATTAAGTCCATATCCGCCTGTCCCGCTTCCCGAACCGGGGCTGCCATAATAGCTTGTGCCATATGGATCTCCATCGGGTTGTCCTTTATCTCCAGCTCTGTTATCATCACCCTCGCTACCCTGAACCTCGCCATCAGATTCATTAAGGCCGCCCATAAGTTCATCCAGCTTTTTCTTTTTGGCTTCTTTTTCCTGTTGCGCTTTTTCCTCCGCTGCCTTTTGTTCCCTGGCCAATTGTTCAGCTTTGGCCTGGGCTTTCCTTGCCGCTTCTTCGGCCTCGCGCTTGGCAGCCGCCTGTTGTTTAATTTTTATAGATTCTTCGTCTTCCTGTGTAAGTAATTTCTCCGTAGCTTTTTCCGTAACATCCTCCTCGGCTACTTCTTCCGGTTGAGCTGCAGGCTTTTCTTCTACTACTTCCTCCTCTAACTCTTTCACGGGTTCCGCAGGCTGAGACTTTATTTTCTTAACGGGTTGCTTTTCTCCCATACCAAATTCCATCGTCCCAAAATTTACGGTGATTCCGTTCTCAATGGGCGGATCCATATAAGTAAGACCAATATAAAAAAGTAAAAGGAGGAGCACGCTTAACAAAATGGTTGTAAGCGTAAATGATTTTTTCTTGTGTCTCGTGTCTAAAAACGACATTAATTGGGCCGCACAGCCAGGATCACTTTATAACTATTCCTGTTGGCAATATCCATCACGTTAACCGCTTCTTTAATGGCAACGCTTTCTTCTGCCCTTAGAATAATAGTGGGCTTTTCCTGACCCTCAAGTGCTTTTTTTAGTTCAATTTCTATATATTCTCCGTTTATTCTCTCACTGTTAACAAAATATTCCAGATTTTTATTAATCGTGACGGAAACATTTTGAGTATTCGTAGATTTCCCCTTAGCCTTAGGTAAAAGGAGATCCAACGCATTAGGTGAATTAGCTGTTAACATAAAGAAAATCAGCAGCAGGAATACAATGTCCGTCATTGAGGACATGCTAAATTCCGGACTGATCTTATTTCTTCCTTTAAATTTCATAAGACTGTCTTAAACAGGTTCGTTGAGTAAATCGAGAAATTCCACCGCATTTGCCTCCATTTTATGCACTACTTTATCCGTACGATTTACAATATGGTTGTAGCCCATGTAAGCCACAATACCTACAATCAGACCTGCAACTGTGGTAGTCATCGCAGTATATATCCCTGATGCCAAAGCACCCATTTCTGCCTGACCCCCACTGCTGGCCATTTGATGGAATGCCAAAATCATACCAATAACGGTTCCTAAAAACCCAATCATGGGTCCTGCACCTGCAATGGTAGCAAGGACATTTACATTTTTCTCCAGTTTGTAAACCTCCAGGGTTCCCGCATTCTCAATGGCTGTATTGATATCATCCAGGGGCTTGCCAATTCTGGATATTCCTTTTTCTGTTAACCTCGCCACGGGTGAATCTGTTTGGGCACATAATATTTTGGCCGCTTCCAGTTTACCGCTCATAACATGATCGCGTATTTGATTCATGAAATTCTTATCTATTTGTGAGGCCGCTTTTATGGCTAGTAAACGTTCAAAATAAATATATAATCCAACCGCCAGCATCACAAATAAAACTGAAATAATTATAATACTCCCGGCTCCCCCATTAAAGATGAGATCAATTACCGAAAGCGTTTTTTCTTCTGAAACAAGTTCCCCAACTTGTGTTTCATCAACAAGATCCTGTAACAATACCATATTTTTCCCTATTAAAAGTTGCCCTTATAACGGTTTAATATCGATTAAATTATGCGTTTAACACTAAATTTCGCATTAGTACAAATGCGACCGCGCCCCCAATAAAACCAAGGAACGCCAGCCATGCTATTTTTTTGAAATACCAGAAAAAATCAATTTTTTCCATACCCATGGCTACAACACCCGCTGCAGATCCTATAATTAACATACTGCCGCCTGTTCCTGCAGAATAGGCAATAAAATGCCAGACAGAATCATCTAATGGTATTGAAAACATCCCCATACTGGCAGCAACCAAAGGTACGTTGTCTATAACGGCGGAACCAATACCCAGTATCAGTATTACTAAATCGGAAACAGTTCCGTCCACTGCTTCAGTTCCAAGAAAGGGCATAGTAGAATCTAGTGCACCTGCAAAATGAAATAGCATCCCCAAAGATTCCAGAGCGGCTACCGCCAGAAGTATCCCCAGGAAAAAAAGTATACTTGGAAGTTCTATTTTTGACAAGGAAGAATGCACAGCACTATGGTGAGCTCCTTCCTGACTCTCGGCTCCATCCACACTGGAAATACTGAACTTTGCGCTCGTATATATTTCTGCAAACGCAGCTACAACAGCCAGAGAAAGCATCATCCCCACATAAGGTGGTAAATGGGTAATGGTCTTAAAAAATGGAACAAATACGATAGAACCTAACCCTAGATATAACATCGTAGCTCCAAAAGGGGATTTTGCTTTTTCTTCTTCAAATTCCGCATCAATATTTCCTTTAAATACCTTGTACCTCAAAGCAAATAGAACGGGTACAACCATACAAACTATTGACGGCACCAGCACATGTTCAATAAGTTGTAGCGCAGACACTTTATTGCCAATCCATAACATTGTTGTCGTAACATCCCCAATAGGAGACCATGCCCCTCCGGCATTGGCAGCAATTATTATCATACCGGCAAACCAAAGTCTTACCTCACGTTCTTTGATAACTTTTTGCAATATAGTTACCAGAACGATGGTAGCTGTTAGGTTGTCTATAATTGCAGAAAGTACAAAGGCTAAAATAGAAAAAAGCCACAATAATTTTGATTTTTTCCTGGTCCGTATATAGCCCTTTATAGTGGCAAATCCATCAAAATAATCTATAATCTCCACAATGGTCATTGCCCCTAAAAGGAAAACAAGGATTTCGGCAGTTTTACCTAAATGGTGCAACAGCATTTCATCTATGTGGGAGGGCTCCAACTCCTTTAAGTCGGTATTAACCTCAAAAACAGGCATATGAGCCAATGCAATAACGGCCCATAAGATTGCCATCATGGCCAAAGCGGGAATAAGTTTGTCTATTTTCAGATTATGCTCAAGGGTAATAGCCAAATAGCCTGCTAAGAATACAATAATAATAATGGTCTCCATACTGGTTGGTTTTAGATTAATTGTTTAAGGGCAATTTCAAATGCCGTCTTACTCATGTTCTTTTTTGTTACATTTTCCTTAAAGATATTCAAAATTGCTTTTCGAATAGTATCTGAAGTATCATTAAAAATTAATTCATCATCCATGCCCACTCTTCGCTCCATGAAATAGGCAAATAATCTGGCCATTCCACAGTTTGAAACAAAGTCCGGGATAAGACTTACCCTTTCATCCGTATACTCCATAATTGAACCAAAAAATATTTCAGGATCTGCAAACGGCACATTTGCACCACATGAAATAACCTCAAGGCCTGTATCTATCATTTGAGCGATTTGCTCCTGGGTTATCAATCTGGAAGCCGCACATGGTGCAAAAATTTCTGTCGGTAAACTCCAGATACGTTCATTCATTTCATCAAAAGGAATCATTTTATCTGCATCTGCAATTAATGTATTTCCTTTTTTATGTAAAAAGAAAGTCTTTATTTCTTCGAATGAAAAACCATCTTCATTAATAACCCCTCCTACACGATCAATTATTCCTACAATCTTAGCCCCCATTTGGGCCAAATAAAACGCTGCCGCAGATCCAACATTCCCAAATCCCTGTACAATAGCCCGCTTACCTATCACGGTGCCTCCAAAGATATCATAGTAGTGCCTAATTGCTTCTGCTACACCAAAACCTGTTATCATATCGGCAACGGTGTATTTTTTGCTAACATCAGGGGAATAGGTGTTACTTTCCAAAACCTTGATAACTCCGAGTCTTAGCTGTCCTATCCTATTTATTTTATCGGCTTCTGTAGGCTTGAAATGACCATTAAATACACCTTCCTGGGGATGCCATACGCCAACATCCTCTGTAATTGGTATCACCTCATGAATTTCATCTACATTTAAATCCCCGCCTGTTCCATAGTAACTTTTAAGCAGGGGGGCAACCGCTGCATACCATCTTTCTAAAACGCCCCTTTTTCTGGGATCATGAGGGTTGAAATTTATTCCCGACTTCGCTCCTCCAATTGGCGGACCAGATACCGTGAACTTAACTTCCATGGTTTTTGCCAGGGATAGCACTTCGTTCATATCCAATCCCTCGCGCATTCTGGTGCCTCCACCTGCTGCACCACCTCTGAGAGAATTTATAACTGTCCAACCTTCAGCTTCAGTTTCCGAATCCTTCCAGTTAAAGACTATCTCTGGCGGTTTGTTTTCATATATTTTTAATAGCTTTTTCATTTGTATTTTAACTAATTAGTTGACCTGAATTAAAAATGTGTACTAGTAGTAATTCAAATGAAGCTAGTGTTGTCTCATAATACTATGAAATTTTAGGTAAAAAGCAGACCTCAGACAAATATAAAAATATTGTGCTACTTTAAAAGCTTTTTAGATCATACTTGGTCGCAAAAGATATCTCTTTTGTAAAGACTTTCACTTTTATAAATAAGCCTGTGTATCCATACATATTTTCCATCAGTCTTGTATCTTTGTAATGTTTTCAACAAACTTACAGCAATGAATTTCACACTAACCGAAGAACAAGAAATGATTAGGCAGGCGGCCAGAGATTTTGCCCATACCGAATTATTACCGGGTGTAATTGAACGTGATGAAACACAGCAATTCCCATCCGAGCAAGTGAAAAAAATGGGGGAACTTGGTTTTATGGGGATGATGGTAGATCCGGAATATGGCGGTAGTGGTTTAGATACATTGTCTTACGTTTTAACCATGGAGGAACTTTCCAAAGTTGACGCATCCTCCTCGGTTATTGTATCTGTAAATAATTCCCTGGTATGTTGGGGTTTAGAGACATTTGGTTCCGAAGAGCAAAAAGAAAAATACCTAAAAAAGTTAGCCTCAGGTGAAATTATTGGTGCTTTCTGCCTTTCAGAACCGGAAGCAGGTAGTGATGCTACATCTCAAAAAACCACAGCAATTGATAAAGGGGACCATTATGTCCTGAACGGGACAAAAAATTGGATTACAAATGGAAGTTCAGCATCCGTTTACCTGGTAATTGCTCAAACCCATATTGAAAAAGGATACAAGGGGATTAATGCCCTGATAGTTGAAAAAGGAATGCCGGGATTTGAAATAGGGCCTAAAGAGAATAAATTAGGAATACGAGGGAGTGATACCCATTCTTTAATATTCAACGATGTAAAAATACCCAAGGAAAATAGAATTGGCGGGGATGGTTTTGGTTTTAAATTTGCCATGAAAACCCTTGCCGGTGGAAGAATTGGTATTGCTGCACAGGCTTTGGGAATTGCGGCCGGAGCCTATGAACTTGCCAAAAACTATTCAAAAGAACGCAGAGCATTTGGCACGGAGATATCCAACCATCAGGCTATTGCCTTTAAACTGGCAGATATGCATACGCAAATTCAAGCCGCCAGATATTTGGTGTACAAAGCGGCCTGGGACAAAGATCAGGATAATGATTACGATATTTCTGGTGCAATGGCTAAGCTTTATGCCTCACAAGTTGCTATGGAAACTACTGTGGAGGCTGTGCAAATATTTGGAGGAAACGGATTTGTTAAAGAATACCATGTTGAGCGCATGATGAGAGATGCCAAAATCACCCAAATATACGAGGGGACATCAGAGATTCAAAAAATAGTAATCTCCAGAAGTATTCTTAAAAAATAGTATTATTTATTAGTACCCTACTCATGAACCCCGATATTTTTAGGGGTATCCTTTGAATTTTAAAAATTATACTCCTTTTTTATTCCTAAAGATAGGGTTGGTCCAAGAATAATTACTCACCCGAGGTGAGTCACCCCTTAGCTACGTAATCTCAAGACCTGCTTACCTCCACTTTTATTATAATCTCAATTTATAAGGCATAAATATTTCAAATTAAATATTTTTTAACGTTTTATTGTAAACGTTAAATATTTTGCACACTATCTTATTAAATGATGTATATATTTCGTTAAAAATGATATTTTTGAATAAATACCGCAATAAAGATGATGAAAAGACAAGGCCTGTATCTACCTGAATTTGAACATGATAACTGTGGAGCTGGATTTATTTGCAGCCTAAAGGGAAAAAAGTCGAATGATATCATTCACAAGGCGCTCGAAATTCTGGATAAATTGGAGCACAGGGGCGCTGTCAGTGCCGATGGCAAGACAGGAGATGGTGCCGGTATCCTGATTGATATTCCACATCAGTTCTTCCTGGATGAATGTGATTTCACAATTCCTAAAGCAGGTGATTATGCTGTGGGTAATGTTTTCTTTCCAAAAAAAGAAAATCAAAGAGACTATTGCGTCTCTGTCTTCGAAGAAAATATAAAAAAGCAGGGATTACAATTATTAGGATGGCGAAATGTTCCTGTTAACAAGGCTATTCCCGGAAGAATCGCTGTTGAAACAGAGCCTTTTGTTAAGCAAATCTTTGTTGGTAAAGAAAATAAGGATCAAAAGGATTTTGATTTTAACCTTAAACTGTATATCGCTCGTAAAGTAACGGAACATACCCTTATTAACTCAAAATTATCGGAAAGTAAATTTTTCTATGTTCCCAGTCTTTCAACAAAAATAATAATCTTCAAAGGGCTGTTAATGCCTAATGATATTAAGCTCTACTTTAAAGATTTAATGGATACGAGGGTGGTTACAAGATTAGCCCTGGTTCATCAACGTTTTTCCACCAATACTTTTCCCACCTGGGATCTGGCCCAACCCTTCAGGTATATGTGTCATAACGGGGAGATCAACACGCTAAGAGGTAATGTTATGCGCATGCGATCCAGGGAAAGCCTATTAAAAAGCAATCTTTTTGGAGAAGAAATAAAAAATATCCTCCCTATAATATTACCCGGAAAATCTGACTCTGCTTCTATGGATATGGTAGTAGAATTGTTGCTAATGACAGGGCGGTCTCTTCCTGAAGTAATGATGATGCTTGTTCCCGAAGCCTGGGAAAAGAACCAGGAAATGTCAGAAGCTAAGCGCGGCTTTTATGAATACAATTCCTGTGTGATGGAACCCTGGGATGGCCCTGCATCTATCCCCTTCACAGATGGTAGTTACATAGGTGCTGTTTTAGACAGAAATGGCCTCAGACCATCACGTTACTCGGTTACAAAAGATGGTTATGTAATTATGTCTTCTGAAACAGGGGTGGTAGAAATAGCACCTGAGAATATTGAATATCACGGCCGCCTTGAACCGGGAAAAATGTTTCTGGTTGATATGGAAGCCGGAAGAATTATAAACGATGAAGAGATCAAAGAAAAAATAGCAAAGAAGCATCCTTATAATAAGTGGTTGGACGCCAATTTGGTTCACCTGAAAAATATCCCCTATAACGATTGCCCCCTTTTTCTAAATGAAGCTTCTCTGGAGAAAAGAAAAGCAGTATTTGGCTATACCCTGGAGGACATAAATACAATTATTCTTCCTATGGGGCAGCATGCAAAAGAACCCATAGGTTCAATGGGGTCAGACACCCCTATCGCAGTATTATCTGAGCGGCCTCAGCTTTTGTATAATTATTTTAAACAGCTTTTCGCACAAGTAACTAATCCACCATTAGATGGTATTCGCGAAGAATTAATAACAGATATTTCGCTTACATTGGGAAGTGATTATAATATTTTTGACATTACTGAATTGAGTTGTCGAAAGTTAAAAATCCAAAATCCTGTTATTTCCAAAGAAGATCTTGATAAAATTAAAAACTACGATGCCAGCCCTGACTATAAAGTCGTTTCCATTTCTATTCTCTATAATATTGCCAGGGGACATAATGGTTTGGAGGAAGCTCTTGAAAACATACTAGGAGAAGCAGAGAAAGCGATAGATAAAGGAACAAACATTATTATTTTATCTGACAGAAACTCCAACAAAGACAAAGCCCCTATTCCTGCATTACTTGCCTGTTCTTATGTAAACAGCGGACTTCAGCGATTGGGGAAACGTTCCAAATTAAGCATCATTATAGAATCTGCAGAGCCGAGGGAAGTCCATCATTTTGCACTGTTGTTCGGGTTTGGAGCAAGTGCAATTAATCCCTATCTCGTAAATGAGATAATTGCAGAACAAATTGAAGAACATGATATTACGGAATACTCTTTTGATGAGGCCATTAAAAACTACAATAAGGCCATTGGCAAGGGTATTTTAAAAGTTATGAATAAAATTGGTATCTCTACTCTAAATTCATACCGGGGTTCTCAACTCTTTGAATGTATTGGGATTAACACCAAAGTTGTGGATAAATATTTTCCGAATACACCAACACGTATTCAGGGTATTGGATTGTATGAAATAGAAAAAGAGGTATCCAAAAGACATAAAAAGGCCTATCAGGATCAGCATATTGCTGCTAATTTAGATCTTGAAATAGGAGGTGAATACCGTTGGAGGCGCGATGGGGAAAAACATATGTTCAATCCTTTATCTATTGCCAAACTTCAGAAGTCTGTTCGAAATAACGAGCCAGACACCTATAAAGAATTTGCCAAAATGGTAAATGAACAATCAAAATATTTAATGACCATTCGCGGTTTGTTCGAATTTTCAAATTATGACCCTATTCCTATTGAAGAAGTAGAACCCTGGACGGATATAGTTAAAAGATTTAAGACTGGTGCTATGTCCTATGGTTCCATTAGTAAAGAGGCGCATGAAAATCTGGCAATTGCCATGAACAGGATTGGGGGTAAAAGCAATTCAGGGGAAGGCGGAGAAGATGCCGATAGATTCTATAAAAACCAAACAGGAGATTGGCGCAACAGCGCAATTAAACAAGTTGCTTCCGGAAGGTTTGGTGTTACTTCAGATTATCTTACAAATGCTCAGGAGATACAGATTAAAATGGCTCAGGGTGCCAAACCGGGAGAAGGAGGCCAGCTACCTGGTCCAAAGGTAAACCCGGCAATCGCTAAAACACGAAATTCAACCCCATATGTAGGTCTTATTTCACCTCCACCACATCATGATATCTATTCCATTGAGGATTTATCGCAATTAATTTATGATCTTAAATCTGCAAATCGCAAGGCCAGGATCAACGTAAAACTAGTCTCGGAAGTTGGTGTAGGAACAGTTGCTGCCGGAGTTGCTAAAGCCAAAGCCGATGTAATTCTTATTTCCGGATTTGACGGTGGAACCGGGGCGTCGCCATTGACTTCACTCAAACATGCCGGCCTTCCCTGGGAATTGGGAATTGCAGAAGCACAGCAGACTCTGGTACTGAATGATCTGAGAAACAGAATAGTTCTGGAATGTGATGGACAATTAAAAACCGGAAGAGATGTAGCAATTGCCTGTCTTTTAGGAGCAGAGGAATTTGGATTTGCAACAGCTCCTCTGGTGGCTTCCGGATGCATTATGATGCGTGTTTGCCATTTAAATACCTGCCCGGTGGGCATTGCAACGCAAAATCCTGAGCTGAGAAAGAAGTTTAAAGGCAAGCCGGAACATGTAGTCAATTACATGTATTTTGTAGCAGAGGAATTACGGGAAATAATGGCTCAGTTAGGTTTTCGTACCGTTAAGGAAATGGTAGGCCAGGTACAAAAACTAGATAGAAATGCGGCAATTGATCATTATAAGGCAGCAGGAATAGACCTGACGCCTATTCTTCATCAGATAGATGTTCCTAAGAACACGAAACTTTACAATACCCAAAAACAACATCATCATATTAATGAATCTATAGAGTTCGGGATTATAGAGAAAGCACATCCCGCACTGTTTAGAAAGGAAAAAATATCTTTAGATTTTCCAATTCACAATACAGACAGGGCAGTAGGTGCAATTATCAGCAATGAAATATCCAAAATATATGGTGCTGAAGGACTTCCTGAAAACACCTTGAAACTGAATTTTACAGGTTCTGCAGGGCAAAGTTTTGGGGCTTTTGCTACCAAAGGCCTTACTATGGTGGTCAATGGGAATACAAATGACTATTTAGGGAAGGGACTATCAGGCGCTAAGTTGATCATAAAAGTGCCGGATAAATCAACTTTACAACCGGAAAATAATATCATAACCGGAAATGTAACGCTTTATGGTGCTACTTCAGGTGAAGCATATATAAACGGTAAAGCCGGTGAACGTTTTTGCGTAAGAAATTCCGGGGGGCATGCAGTCGTAGAAGGAATTGGAGATCATGGATGCGAATACATGACAGGTGGCGTAGCTGTAATACTCGGGGAAGTTGGCAGAAACTTTGGAGCAGGTATGAGTGGGGGTATCGCCTACATTTTTGATGAGAAAAAGACTTTTGAGAAAAGGTGTAATATGGAGGCATTGAACCTGCTGGCGGTTGAAGAAGATAATGACATAAAGGAACTTAGGGAATTTATTGAAAATCATTACAACGCGACTTTAAGTCCGCTCGCTCAGAGAATCCTTGAGAATTGGGAAGATAACCTTCCTAAATTCATTAAAATATTTCCTGAAGAATACAAGCAGGCACTAATTCGTCTGGAAAGAGAAAAATTAGAAACAATATAATCGATAGATGGGAAAGATAACAGGATTTTTGGAATTCGATAGAAAAGTGGAGAAATATGCTCCGGTAGATGAACGCATTCAGAACTATAAAGAGTTTACGCTTCCATTGAAGGAAAAAGAACTCAAAAATCAGGGTGCCAGATGTATGGATTGCGGTATTCCGTTTTGCCATAGTGGTTGTCCACTGGGTAATTTAATTCCGGATTTTAATGATGCTGTATATAAAGGCAAGTGGGAAAAGGCCGCAGAAATTTTACATGCGACCAATAATTTTCCTGAGTTTACCGGAAGATTGTGCCCGGCTCCTTGCGAGGAAGCCTGTGTACTAGGAATCAATGAAGATCCGGTGTCTATTGAAAATATTGAAAAGAATATTGTTGAGACCGCTTTCCAAAAAGGATGGGTCGTAGCTGATCCGCCCGAATTTAGAACGGGTAAAAAGGTTGCTGTTGTAGGTTCGGGGCCTGCTGGTTTGGCTGCTGCGCAGCAACTCAATAGGGCAGGTCATTCTGTTACCGTATTTGAACGGGATGAAAAACCTGGTGGGCTGTTAAGGTATGGGATCCCTGATTTTAAAATGGAGAAGCATGTTATAGACCGAAGGCTCGAAATTTTGAAAGAGGAAGGTATTGAATTTCAATGTGGTGTTCATATAGGAATTGATATTAAGGCTGAAGAACTACACAAAGATTATGATGCTGTTGTATTGTGTGGGGGAGCCACTGTTCGAAGAAATTTACCTATTAAAGGCGCAGATTTAAAAGGAGTTGTACAGGCGATGGATTTTTTAGGGCAAAATAACCGAAGAGTTGATGGATTAAAATACCCTGGTGAAGATATTAAAGCCACAGATAAAAATGTTATAGTTATTGGCGGAGGCGACACAGGTTCTGATTGTATAGGCACCTCTTTCAGACAGGGAGCAACTTCCGTATCCAATTTTGAAATCTTAGGCAAAGCTACTTCCGAAAGACCCGAAGACCAACCTTGGCCTTTCTGGCCTATGAGATTGCGTACGAGTTCATCGCACAAGGAGGGTGCAGAACGATTTTTTAGTATTTCTACCAAGGAATTTATCGGAGATAAAAATGGAAATTTAAAAGGCCTGATTACTGTAAATGTAGCGTGGGAGAAAGTACCCGGGCAGCGACCTGTTTTAAAAGAAATTGAAGGCACAGAAAAGGAATGGCCCTGTGAACTGGCATTACTGGCTATGGGCTTTACCGGTTCTGAAATGACTATTGCCGAGCAACTTGGCCTGGAGGCTGATCCGAGAACTAATATAAAAGCATCAGTAAAGGATTATAAGACCAATGTTCCTGGAGTATTTGTTGCCGGAGACCAGCGCAGGGGGCAATCTTTAATTGTCTGGGCTATCTCTGAAGGACGACAGGCTGCTTATCATGTAGACACCTATCTAATGGGAAGTTCCTACTTACCGCTTAAAGGAGAAGGCGATTTACCAAGAATTTAATAAAACTTCATGTTTTATTGAGTTACTCTTTTATGCTAACTGCGGGGAAAGGGTATCTACTAGCTGTTATTTCCAATACGGTCATAGTAAAGTGAAGCAGCTCCCAATAGGGCAATGTTTGAAGTTTTGGAGTACAAAATTTCAAAATTCTCCAGTACTTTTTTATAGGCAAAATCATCAATACTACGGCTCAAACTAGGTTCAAAAAAATCCATAGAATTTACTATAGAACCCCCAACAATAATTACCTGAGGATCTACGGCATACAGGATGGTTTTAACAGCATTTCCCAAATGTTCCCCAAATTTTTTAAAGGCTTCTATAGCCATACTGTTTCCTTCCCTGGCAAGAATCATTAATTCCTCCCCATTTGAATTATAAAAGTTTTTGAAAAACTTGCCACTGCAATAATCTTCCAGAATACCATCCTTGTAAGGAATCATACCAAATTCCCCTGACCCGCAATTAGCATCACCCATCAGGTGTCTGTTTGTAATAATCCCAGACCCCATTCCTGTGCCTAAAGTAAGTCCAACCAGATGCTTATAAGCTTTACCAATACCAAATTTAAATTCTCCGTAGGCAAAACAATTGGCATCATTATCTATAAAGACAGGTATTCCAAACTCTTTTATTAAAATATCCGCCAAAGGAACCTCCTTCCAGGAAGGAATATTTTGAACCTCATGAATAATACCTTTTTCCCTGTCTACTATACTAGGGACCCCTATTCCTATTCCTTCAACTTTGTGTTTACCAAGTTGTTCTTTTATTAAGTCAATAATAACATTAATAACATCCCATTCGCTAGCTGTACCCTGAGGTATTTTTAGTGATTTATTACTGAGTATTCTATTTCCTTCTACCAATCCTACGTTGACCTTGGTTCCTCCAAGATCTACACCAATAAGTTTTAAAGGTTTGGAATCAGTCATTTCAATTCTTGCTTTTTTTGAAGTTTATTGTTTTATTTTTTATAATAGGTTTTGCCCAGACACTAATACTGAAAACAAATAACAAAGCAACAAAATTAAGTAACATCCCGGTTCTTAATGAAGTTAGGTCGCTTAAAAAACCAATAAGCAATTGTACTACAGCGCCACCCATAATTCCTGTCATTAATATACCGGCAAAGGAGCCGTGGTGTTCGCTAACAGAATTTAATGCAAGTGATAAAATTATTGGATACATCACCGATAAAAAAATACCACATATTTGAAAAGCATATAAAGAGGTATTGGCACTTCCATAGAGCGCTATTGCCAGAGATACTATCGCCAGGCTGCTAAACAACCTTAATACTAACTTGCTATCCATAATTTTAAGCAAAACCAATCCTATGATTCCCCCTATGGTCATAAATCCCCAAAAGTTACCCACAGCAGCTGCTCCGGTGGTTTCATAATCAAAACCATGGTAGATCTGGAGAAATTTTGACATCCAGTAGGAAATTCCCTGTTCTACGCCCACATAAGCAAATATTCCAAGGAAATATAAAATAACGATTTTACTCTGGAATAAACTGTAATAAGTAGCTCTGGATCCAACTTTCTCTTCATCTATTAGATCTACTTTAGGAAAAGCAATTGAGATGATTATAAATATCATGATTAAACTCGCTGCCGCAAATAGCCAATACATGGAAACCCAGGACATTTCAGCCGGAACTATTTGCGCTAGTACATTTATAAACCAATTACCCGCTTTCCCAGTTTCGGCCAAACTTGTAACCAACCATGAATATACCTGAGGACTAACAAATGATGCTGCCCCAAAGATCAGCTGGGCCAGTACCGAAGTAAAGGCATA
>NZ_JBATKE010000082.1:0-6771 GCF_049669105.1 Eudoraea sp. | reverse complement strand
GGAGAAATGGTTCAGATTACCAATCTGGCAGAATTAAATAACCATTTAGACCTTTGGAATTCTTTGGATAACAGCAAAAATCCCATTGGCTACATTCTTAGTCTGGAAGGAGCCGACTCTATTATTACCATTGATCATCTGGAGAAAAGCTATGAACAAGGCCTTCGAGCCATCGGGCCCGCTCATTATGGACCTGGGACCTACGCTCATGGCACAAATTCCATTGGGGGAATTGGCCGGAAAGGAAAAGAGCTTTTAAAAGAGATTGCTCGATTAAATATTATTTTGGACACCACCCATTTATGTGATGAAAGTTTTTGGGAAACCATGAAGGCCTACCATGGGCCTCTTTGGGCCAGTCATAATAATTGCAGGGCACTCGTAAACCATAACAGGCAATTTTCAGATGAACAGCTCATTGAGCTTATTAGAAGGGGTGCTGTTATTGGTATCGCCTTAGATGCCTGGATGATGGTGCCTAAGTGGGTAAAAGGAGAATCTACTCCTGAAAGTATGGGTCTGACTCTGGAGCATATGGCAGATCATATTGACCATATTTGTCAGCTTGCGGGGAATAGCTTGCACGTTGGAATAGGTACTGACCTGGATGGCGGATTTGGAAGAGAGCAAAGTCCGGCTGATATAAATACTATTGCCGATTTACAGAAACTCCCCAATTTGCTTTATAAAAGGGGTTATAACAATAAGGATATTGAAAACATTATGCATGCAAATTTCATTCGCTTTCTTAGAAACAGCTGGAGTTAAATAATTAAAAAATCCTCCCGGGATTTTGGGAGGATTCGGCTCAGTAACCATTTGAAATTGTTTGCTGAACTAGCGTACTTTTTTAACTAAAGTAGCATGCGTAACTGATTTTAGGTCTCTAAGGGTATTCATTTCCTGATATGCTTTTTGCTGTGCTTCCGTTGCTGGCACATTGCTCCCTCCGTTAAAAAATTGATCATAGCCGGTGTACATATCAAACGTGATATGGCTTGCATATGCCTCGGTAGCATAACCCAACATATTCCTCAACATCCCCCAACTTGAACGACCACCTGATTCTACATCGCTTTGATGAAATGGTTTAAAGACTTCAGATTCCATTTTCTCATAGGCTGCTGATTGTCCCGGTTTTGCCTTCATAAAATTGATTACTGCCAAAGTTCCAAGAGGCATATCAAAATCATCTTTTGTTAAATCAATTTGTTGAAGGAATACTCTATGTGTCAAATCCCTGCTTTTTGCGGTCATCTCCATTTTTGCGTTGCTTTCTGAATCCGTTAAATTGGGATAAGCACCATTCCATGCCTTCATAAAATCTCCTCCATCCATCATTTTTACCGGGTCATTGTAGAGACTAACTGTCATATACTGAGATCCCTGCTTTTGTCCACTCGGTTCAAGACGCCAAAGATCCCAACCAATGCAGTCCCCATTTTTAACTCTTTGCGCGTGAACTTTTTCCCAAAATGCCTCTGTTTCTAAATAAGCAGTGCCCTGGCCTTCATCTACATGCATAAACTCGAATAGCAAGAATAGAGGTTCTTCCTCCTGTCCGATAGCGATGGTAGTGAACAAAGCCATTACCATAATCATAAATAATTTTTTCATCTTCTTGAATATTATTGGTTTAATACAAGAAATGAAAAGATTATCGCAATACGAAGTATTCTAGGACGAATACAACTCATAAATGTCCCAAGCAAGGGTTCTTTTTATCCAAGGAAATTACATTAGCACTCAACTAATGATTTTTTCCTCTCTAAGAAACGTATCAAGGCTATCTGCAATGTTAAAACATCTGCTAACGTTGGTTACACCACTGCAGAACCTTGAATCTAATTGATGAGCCTCGCATTCAAAGCCGGATAAATTTACTTTTTCAAAATTCCTGTTCACAGCTTTACATTGTTCATATAACTTATCAACAGATGCGCTTGCGTCCGGCTCTATATCATTTTCTATTAAAAACCCCTTTAGGTAATTATCGATGGCAATATGAGAATTCTGGCATACCATAAAAGAAACAACGTCTTCCGCAGGCCTGCATAATTCATCATTGGCTTCTTTCAGTTTCTGAATGGCAGTTTCATAAAGTCTTTTTGCTTTGTCTTCCATAAACTGTATTGATTTACAATTAACTTTAAATATTACATTGTTATTTATCTCTATTTCAGAATAACAGAATTACATATCTCTATAAAGTTCCAGGCGTTCCCATTTGGTTTCTACCTCTTCCTGAGCCTGCTTCAAGAGATCTGCACCTAATTCCGCATTTTCTTTTACTACCCTTGTAAAACGGGTTTCGTTATACATAAAATCACTAAGCGGAGCGGTGGGTGCCTTCGAATCTAATCTGAACTTCTTGCCCTTAGGTTTAGAAGGATCAAACCTGAATAATGGCCAATACCCGGTCTCAACCGCCTTTTGCTGTTGCAATGCCCCATCTTTTAGGTCATATCCGTGTTCCCCACAGTGTGAATAGGCAACAATTAGTGATGGCCCCGGATACGCTGCAGCCTCTTCAATTGCTTTGAGCGTATGAAGGTCCTTCGCTCCCATTGCTACCTGAGCCACATATACATTTCCATAAGAAACGGCCTGAAGAGCCAGACTTTTTTTACCTGTTCGTTTTCCGGATACTGAAAACTTAGCACTTGCCCCTAAAGGAGTAGCTTTAGATGTCTGACCTCCTGTATTAGAATATACCTCGGTATCAAGAACCATAATATTCACATCTTCACCTGAAGCCAGGACATGATCAACACCTCCAAATCCTATATCATAAGCCCAACCATCACCACCAAGTATCCAGACTCCTTTATTACGGAGATATTCTGTAAGTTGACCTAGTTTTACTGCGGCGGGATTGTCTTTTTTCTTTGATAATACTTCTTTAAGTTTATCAATATCAGCAAATTTCTGGCTTCGTTCCGCTTCCGTTTTTTCCGGATTGTTTAGAATCGTTTCTGTCAATTCAGCTCCAACCACATTTTTAAGCTGCTTTAATAGATTCACCGCAATTTCCTGCTTCTTGGTTAGAGCCAGTTTCATTCCAAAACCAAACTCGGCATTGTCTTCAAATAAGGAATTTGCCCAGGCAGGACCTCTTCCCTCTTTGTTGGTTTTGTAAGGCGTTGTTGGAAGATTCCCTCCATATATTGAGGAGCAACCTGTTGCATTGGCAATGAGAATACTATCACCGTATAATTGGGTTAGCATTTTAATATAAGGAGTCTCACCACATCCAGAGCAGGCACCTGAAAATTCAAATAACGGCTCTAAAAACTGAGAACCTTTAACATTAGTGATTTGCAAGGCCGTTCTGTCATAATCTGGCATATTGATAAAATAATCCCAGTTTACATTTTCCACTTCGTCAAAATCGAGTTTCTTCCTCATATTGATGGCTTTAAAATCCTCAATTTCCTTACTTTCAGCAGGACAAACGGCTACACAAAGGTCACATCCGGTACAATCCTCAGGAGATACCTGTAATACATAAGATTCTGTTTCTGCGGTAAAAGGCCTTCCCTTAGCAGGAACTGATTTCAAACTACCCGGAGCATCTGCCATAATCTCATTAGGGACGACTTTAGCCCTAATTGCAGCATGCGGACATATGGCCACACACTTATTACACTGAGTACAAAGTACTTCATCATCCCATATGGGAATATAATTAGCTATCCCGCTCTTCTCGTATTGGGTAGTGCCGGTTGGGAAGGTTCCATCTACAGGAAATGCACTGACTGGCAATTCGTCTCCATGCCCTCCTAATATTTTTTCCAGTACGTCCTTAACAAAACCATCCGGAGCATTGGTCATTGCGGAAAGTAAACCTTTCTCACTGCTCGCTTCTTTTGGGTATTCAACCTGATATAAATTCTCTAGTGATTTATCTACAGCCTTAAAGTTCATCTGAACTACGGCATCACCTTTGTGAGCATAGGATTTAACAATGGCATCCTTTATTTTCTGAATGGCCTCATCCTTTGGCAGGATGCCAGATATTGCAAAGAAACAAGTTTGCAAAACCGTATTTGTCCTTTTCCCTAGATCGGCTTCATCGGCCACTTTTGTAGCATCCACTACATAAAATTTTGCCTCTTTTTCAATGATCCCCTGTTGCATCTTTTTGGGAAGTTTGTCCCAAATATCCTCTTTGGAAAAAGGAGAATTTAACAGGAATGTACCTCCCGGTTTTAAATCGGCAAGCATATCATATCTTTCAATAAAATTAAATTGATGACTTGCTATAAAATCGGCTTTGTCTATTAGATACGAAGAGTAAATTGGTTCCGGACCAAAGCGCAAATGCGAAATAGTCTGTGCTCCCGCTTTTTTGGAATCATAGACAAAATATCCCTGAACATAATTGTCCGTGGTATCACCAATTATCTTAATGGAGTTTTTGTTCGCTCCAACGGTACCATCAGATCCAAGTCCATAGAACATACAATTGATAGTTGTACTTCTCACTTTAAAATTATCATCGGATTCCAGACTGGTATGAGATACATCGTCATTTATGCCAACAGTAAAATGATTTTTGGGTATATCCTTAGTTAGTTCATCAAATACACCTTTCACCATTTGTGGTGTAAATTCTTTAGACGACAAACCATATCTGCCTCCTATAACTGATATATTTCTATCGCTCTCTACCAGGGCTGTAATCACATCCTGATACAATGGTTCGCCGATGCTTCCCGGTTCCTTAGTTCTGTCCAGAACTGCAATTTTCTTTACAGATACAGGTAGGCTTTCTATAAAATGAGATACAGAAAATGGCCTGTATAATCGAACAAACACTACACCAACCTTCTCATCTTTATTTGCCATTGCCTCAACGGCTTCTCTTACAGCCCCCTGGCCAGATCCCATAATTACTACAACGCGCTCGGCCTCAGGATGACCTAAATAATAAAATATGCTGTACTTTCTCCCTGTATGCTCGTAAAATTCATCCATGACTTCCTGTACAATTTCAGGTACTCTTTCATAGAAAGGATTAGATGCCTCCCTGGCCTGAAAGAAAACATCGGGATTTTGAGATGTTCCTCTGATTACAGGATGATCCGGATCCAATGATCTTTTTTTATGTTCCATGATTTTATCCTCAGGCATCATTGCTTCAATGATATCATCCGGTATTGCATCAATCTTGGAGATTTCGTGTGAGGTCCTGAACCCATCAAAGATGTTTAAAAAAGGAACTCTTGAACGCAAAGCAGCCACTTGAGAAATAAGCGCAAAGTCCATGGCTTCCTGAACAGACCCTCCAAACAGCATAGAAAAACCAGTTTGTCTTGTTGCCATTACATCAGAATGATCCCCAAAAATAGACAGTGCATGGGTTGCCACTGTTCTTGCTGCCACATGAATTACAGTTGGTAACAATTCACCGGCAATTTTATACATATTAGGTATCATTAAAAGCAACCCCTGGGATGCAGTAAACGTCGTAGTTAATGCCCCTGCCTGCAAAGAACCGTGTACCGCACCGGCAGCTCCACCTTCACTTTGCATTTCAACTATGCGGGGGATATTACCCCAAATATTATTTTGCCCTTTAGAACTATAAACATCTACATGTTCCCCCATAGGCGAAGCCGGGGTTATAGGATAGATTGCACATACTTCATTCGTTTTATGAGCAACTCGTGCAACAGCCTCGTTAGCATCGCAAATTAACTTTGGAAATTTTTTCTTCATGGTGATTTTATTATAATAGAAACAAGCAGTTTAGTAAAAATAAGGACCATTGTAAGATGTTCTTATTCCAAGAACTGCAAGTAATAAAAGTTTTAAATTCCCGATAAAATTAGGGCGATTCCCAAAGGCATACTATGACAAATGTCAGGTATTTAGGTGCGATAAAAAGTAGGGGACAGCTTGTAAATTCTGAAAAGAAAAGGACCAGAGCTATCTCAGATGTTTTGATTAATCTATTAAATAACTACACCCGATTGAAATTCAATCGGGCGTTTATTTGTATTTATGTCAGGAACTAAAGGCTATTCGCCGTGCATCCAGACTTTTTTTGCTAATAATTCTTCCTCCGTTTCCACGTGGTCCTCATCAGGCACACAGCAATCCACCGGACAGACAGAAGCGCACTGAGGTTCGTCGTGAAAACCTTTGCACTCTGTACATTTATCGGTAACAATAAAATAAAACTCGTCCGAAACAGGATCATTTTCAGCATCAGCATCAACTTCTTTTCCTGCTGGAGTTGTTACTATCCCACTCAAAGCGGTTTCGTCTGAATAAGACCACTCCTGATCCGGTTCATATATTGCGTTATTCGGGCATTCTGAAACGCAAGCGTCACAGTTGATGCATTCATCTGTTATGATAATAGCCATAATTATATGTTTTTGAAATAATTGTCCGTAAATTTAATGTACCACAAATATCCATCTAATGATAAAAGTCATATTTCTTTATAAATGTCCAATTTATATTTGGCACCAATATTTTTGGTTAGATGGCATTTAAGATAAAAATAAGCAAAAAATAAATATGTATAGATGATTGCTTCAAAAACAAAACGAAAACAGGAGGTTCTGGAAGCCGTAGTAGTAAGATTCGTTGGTGATTCCGGTGATGGTATGCAATTGACAGGAACACAGTTTTCTGACACATCTGCTATGTTCGGAAATGATATTGCCACTTTCCCTAACTACCCGGCAGAAATTAGAGCCCCTCAAGGGAGCCTATATGGCGTATCTGGTTTTCAGGTCCATATTGGCAGTGTTG